>CAIUZV010000363.1 GCA_903903735.1 uncultured beta proteobacterium
AAGCGCGCCATGCAAAACGCCATGCGTCTCGGTGCCCAGGGCATCAAGATCATGAGTGCTGGCCGTCTGAATGGTATCGAGATTGCTCGTACAGAATGGTATCGCGAAGGCCGTGTGCCATTGCATACTCTACGTGCGAATATCGATTACGGTACCTCTGAAGCCCACACGACGTATGGCGTGATCGGCATCAAGGTTTGGGTATACAAAGGCGATATGCTGGCTAACGGCGAATTGCCTGTTGAAACCGCCGCCCCTCGCGAAGAAGAGCGTCGCCCGCGTCGCGCACCACGGGCTGACAAGCCTGAAGGTGCACGTCCGGCCGGAGCCCGTCCCGCAGGGCGTGGTCGCGCACCGCGCAAGGCTGATGCCGCTGCGCCTGCGCCTGAAGGAGAATAAGCATGCTGCAACCAGCACGCAGGAAATATCGCAAAGAGCAGAAAGGCCGTAATACCGGCCTGGCTACGCGCGGCGCTAACGTTTCGTTTGGCGAATATGGTCTTAAGGCAACCGGTCGCGGCCGCCTGACCGCTCGTCAAATTGAATCAGCCCGTCGTGCCATTAACCGCCACATTAAGCGTGGTGGTCGTATCTGGATTCGTATCTTCCCTGACAAGCCAATTTCACAAAAGCCTGCGGAAGTGCGGATGGGTAACGGCAAAGGTAACCCCGAGTACTGGGTTGCTGAAATTCAGCCCGGCAAAGTGCTGTACGAAATGGAAGGTGTGAGCGAAGAAATCGCGCGTGAGGCGTTCCGCCTCGCCGCTGCGAAATTGCCGATCGCGACCACGTTCGTCGCGCGTCACATCGGTGCTTAAGGAATCGACATGAAAGCAAGCGAACTTCGTGCAAAAACCACTGCAGAACTCGGACAGGAACTTGAAAGCCTCTTGAAGGCGCAATTCGGTCTGCGGATGCAGCGGGCAACCCAACAGCTCACCAACCACACTCAAATAGGTAAAGTACGTCGCGACATCGCACGCGTGCGCACCTTGATGACTGAGAAGGCGGGAAAATAATATGACCACAGCTCAAACCACAAAACCAAAGCGTCAACGTACGCTGGTTGGTAAAGTCGTCAGCAATAAGATGGATAAAACCATTGTCGTGCTGGTCGAGCGTCGCGTTAAGCACCCAGTGCTTGGCAAGATCATCATGCGCTCTGCTAAATATAAAGCACATGACGAAACCAATCAGTTCAACGAAGGCGATACCGTTGAGATTGCTGAGGGCCGTCCAATTTCGCGTTCCAAGTCCTGGACCGCAACGAAGTTGATCGAAGCCGCACGCGTG
This sequence comes from uncultured beta proteobacterium, assembly GCA_903903735.1. GTDB lineage: Bacteria > Pseudomonadota > Gammaproteobacteria > Burkholderiales > Burkholderiaceae_B > Zwartia. Next base: position 1,294 of record CAIUZV010000363.1, read on the forward strand.
ATCTAAGCGCGTTTGCGCAAAGCTGCGCAAACAACGGTTGTTGTTAGACTAAACAAAAACGCGACGAATAAAATCGTCGCGTTTTTGTTTTTACAGACTGCTTTACAGATTGCTTGCAAAGCCACGGAGTTGCCGTGTGCCCTGCGCGGAATCGACTACTTAGATATGTGTCACAAACTTTGTGACAAGATAGCCATCAAACGTTTCTGAACCGCCCTCACTGCCAATGCCGCTATCCTTAATTCCACCGAAAGGTGTTTCAGGTAAAGCGCTGCCAAAGTGATTGATGTTCACCATGCCGGCCTCAATCGAGTTAGACACTTTGGTTGCCGTCTGTAACGAGTTTGTGAACACATAGCTCGACAAGCCAAAGGGAAGGCTGTTCGCTCGTGCGATCACTTCGTCTATATCGTTGAAAGGCACAACCGGCGCGATGGGACCAAAGGGCTCTTCATTCATCAGCATTGCATCGTCTTTCAAGCCAGTGATCACGGTTGGCGGAAAGAAAAAACCTTTGCCCGATGGTGCGTCGCCACCGAGTTCGATCTTAGCGCCGCGCTTGCGTGCGTCTTCAACGAAGCGCGCGATGGCAGGCACACGACGCTCGTGGGCAAGTGGGCCCATCTCGACGCCATCATCCAAGCCATTACCCACCTTGACAGTCTTGAGTACGTCCAAGAATTTTGCCAGGAACTTGTCGTAGGCTTTCTTCTGAACATAGAAGCGCGTGGGTGACACGCACACCTGGCCGGCGTTACGAATCTTGAACTTGGCCAACATGGTGGCAGCGCGATCGATGTCCGCATCGTCAAACACCAGTACGGGCGAGTGGCCGCCTAGTTCCATCGTGACGCGCTTCATGTGCGCACCCGCCAACGCGGCAAGCTGCTTGCCAACCGGAACCGAACCAGTGAAAGAAACCTTGCGCGAAATCGGGGAGCGGATCAAATAGTCCGATACCTTGGCGGGTTCACCCCAGACCAAGTTCAACACACCTGGCGGGAGCCCTGCATCGTGAAACATCTGAGCGATCGCCATCACTGCGCTGGGTGAGTCTTCGGGCCCTTTCAGGATAATCGTGCAGCCTGAACCTACGGCCGCGCAAATCTTACGAATGGCTTGGTTGTACGGGAAGTTCCAAGGTGTGAACGCGACACACACCCCGATGGGCTCCTTGAGGACGAGCTGACGCACGTCAGAGTTGCGGGGCAGCACAACGCGGCCATAAATGCGGCGGCACTCCTCGGCGTGCCAGTCGCAGTGATCTGCGCAGCCAACGACCTCGCCGAGAGCCTCTGCCAAGGGTTTTCCCTGATCAAGCGTCATATTTCGGGCGATTTCCTTGGCGCGATCCCGGGTAAGCTGCCCAACCTTACGCAAAATGGCGGAACGGTCCATCGGAGATGACTTTTTCCAGGTCGCAAACGCCCGTTCGGCTGCCTGGAGCGCCATATCCAGATCGGCATTGGAGGCGTGGGGTAGCTGACCCAGTACTTCCTGTGTCGCGGGGTTAACGATATCCTGCATCTTGCGGCCTTCGCCGGAGATGAACTGGCCGTCTATATAAAGTGATTGTTTTTCGTACATACGCTTAGATTCCAATGGTTGCTTCCAATGTTGGTAATATGACACAAGTTCGAAAGACTTGCACAAAAAAAAATATCGGGATATACTGCACGGCTTTCCCGCATTTGTTGCGCGGTCAGGCCTGAAAACCACTAGGTTACTAGCCAGACAGCCGATAAAAGCAGAAAGATTGTTTAGCAGATTTCAACCCAGGGTGCTCTGTGGCACCTAACGGGACCAAAACTGACTGATTTGGCTGCAAGCTGAAAAGCAAGCAGATGAGTTGGTTAAGTTGGAACAGGAAAAATCATGATCCAAATGCAGACCACGCTGGACGTGGCCGATAACACTGGTGCACGCGCTGTCATGTGCATTAAAGTGCTCGGCGGTTCCAAGCGCCGTTATGCCGCTATCGGCGACGTTATCAAAGTGACCGTCAAAGATGCAGCCCCTCGTGGCCGCGTCAAAAAAGGCGAGATCTACAACGCAGTCGTCGTTCGTACGGCAAAAGGCGTCCGTCGTAAAGACGGTTCGCTTATTCGTTTCGGTGGCAATGCCGCCGTATTGCTCAACGCCAAGCTCGAGCCCATCGGCACGCGCATCTTTGGACCCGTCACTCGCGAATTGCGTGGCGAGAAGTTCATGAAGATCGTGTCCTTGGCGCCTGAAGTACTGTAGGAGCCGACATGAACAAAATTCGCAAAGGCGACGAAGTGATCGTTTTGACGGGTCGTGACAAAAAGCGTCGCGGTACCGTGCTTGAGCGTATCGATGCAGACCATGTGCTCGTCGAAGGCATCAACATGGTTAAAAAGCATGTACGCCCGAACCCCACGCAGGGCACAACCGGCGGCATTATCGAAAAAACAATGCCTATCCATATTTCGAACATCGCA
>CAIUZV010000364.1 GCA_903903735.1 uncultured beta proteobacterium
CTTGATGATTACTTGGTTCAGCTGTCAGAGCAGGGGCTTGAGCGGCGCATGCTGCAGCTATTCCCCGAGGAGACCAAGCGCCAAGAGGCCTACCCGCTATATGCCGAGCGCCTGGCCCTCGAGTGCAAAACCATCATCAATATGGGTTTTCCTGGTTATTTCTTGATCGTTCAAGACTTCATTAATTGGGGAAAGAACAACGGTGTTCCCGTTGGGCCAGGCCGAGGCTCCGGTGCGGGTTCGCTCGTTGCGTATTCGCTCGGCATTACCGACTTAGATCCAATTCGCTACGACTTGCTCTTTGAGCGCTTTCTGAACCCAGAACGCGTGTCGATGCCTGACTTTGATATTGATTTTTGTCAGGATAATCGCGAGCGTGTCATTGAGTACGTTAAGACGAAGTACGGTCGCGAAGCGGTCAGTCAGATCGCAACCTTTGGCACCCTTGGTGCGAAAGCGGTCGTGCGCGATGCGGGGCGAGTGCTTGATATGCCCTACATGCTGTGCGATGGGTTATCCAAGCTGATCCCGCATAACCCGGCTGACCCCTGGACCTTAGATCGCGCGCTAAAAGATGAGCCAGCCTTCAAAGAGCGCTATGAAAACGAAGAAGAAGTGCGTGCGCTGGTTGATCTTGCTCGACCACTAGAAGGTCTGACGCGTAACGTAGGTATGCATGCCGGCGGTGTTCTCATCGCACCGGGCAAGCTGACGGATTTTTGTCCCTTATATTGCCAGCCAGGACACGAGGGTAGTGCGGTATCGCAATTTGATAAAGACGATGTCGAAGCCGCAGGTCTTGTAAAGTTTGACTTCTTGGGTTTACGGAACCTAACGATTCTTGATTGGGCTGTGCGCTTTGTGCGTGGCTTCAATGCTGAGTTGCGTGAATTTGATTTGATGTCCTTGCCGCTTGATGATCCGGCCACCTATCAAATCTTGTGCGATGCCAATACCACCGCGGTATTTCAGCTTGAGTCGCGCGGCATGAAAGAGCTGCTGAAAAAGCTGCGTCCCAACACGTTTGAAGACATTGTTGCGGTGCTCGCGTTGTTTCGGCCTGGTCCGCTTGAGTCAGGGATGGTGGACGATTTCGTTAATCGTAAACATGGTCGCGCGTCGGTTGACTATTTCCACACGGATCTTGAGTCGACGCTAAAAAGCACGTATGGCGTGATTGTGTATCAAGAACAGGTGATGCTGATCTCACAAATTGTGGGGGGCTATTCGCTTGGCGGTGCCGACTTATTGCGTCGTGCGATGGGTAAGAAAAAAGCCGAGGAAATGGCCGAGCATCGCGACCTGTTCGAACAAGGTGCGCTTAAAAAAGGCTATGACCCAAAACTAGCGGTCAAGCTTTTTGATTTGATGGAAAAGTTTGCTGGGTACGGCTTTAACAAGTCGCACTCCGCTGCCTATGCGTTGATCGCTTATCAAACAGCTTGGCTCAAGGCGCATCACCCTGCTGAGTTTTTCGCGGCGACCTTGTCATCAGACATGGATGACACAGGAAAAGTCCAAATTTTTTGGCGAGATTGCCTCGCAAATGGCATTACTGTCCTGCCTCCGGATGTGAACGCCTCAGGTTATCGTTTTGAGCCCGTGGCTGATGCGCACAGTGCTAAAGGCGCGCCGCCTCGGACGATTCGTTATGGAATGGGGGCGGTAAAAGGAACCGGTCAAGCGGCCGTTGAAGAAATTCTTCGTGTTCGACAAGAGGCACCCTTTACCTCGCTGTCTGATTTTTGTCAGCGCGTCGATCGTCATACCGTTAATCGTCGCAGCGTGGAAGCGTTGATACGTGCTGGGGCGTTTGATCAGATCGAGCCCAATCGCGCTGCCTTGATCCATTCGCTTGGCACAGCACTCGAAGCTGCCGAGCAGTTTAGTCGCAGCGCGAATCAAGTCTCGTTATTTGGCGATGATAGCCATGAGGTAGTCGCCACAGAGCTTTCTCAGTGCCCCCCTTGGGATTTGCGCGCGCGCTTAACAGAAGAAAAAGTTGCCTTGGGCTATTTCTTTAGCGGGCATCTGTTTGACGCTTGGCGCGAAGAAGTACGTCACTTTGTGAGCAAGCCCTTGTCGCGTATTGAGCCCTCGCGGGATCCTCAGTGGGTGGCTGGTGTGATCGCCAGTACTCGCACGATGATGGGCCGTCGTGGCAAGATGCTCTTTGTCATATTGGATGATGGCACAGCGCAGGTAGAGGTGGCCGTCTATGCTGAACTGATCGATCAGCATCGAAACCGCTTGCGTGATGATCAGTTGTTGATCCTGCAGGTCAAAGTGAGTAACGACGAATATTCAGGTGGCATGCGTGTAGCGGCTGAGCATATTTACGATCTGCAACTCGCGCGTGAGGCACGTGCTAAGTCGCTGCGCATTCGCTTGAATGGTAATGCTGATGCGGCAATGCTCAAGCGGGTGTTGAATCCCTTCCGTGCCTCACCAGAAAATGGTTTTGCAGGAACTCCCGTTGAAGTTATTTACGAAAATGCTCGCGCAAGTTGTACCTTACGGCTAGGCGAGGGTTGGCGGGTGCGGCTGTCTGATACGCTTGTAGAGCAGCTGACTACTTGGACTTCAGCGTCGGATGTGGAAGTCACCTATTGATGAGCGATCAACCCTTACATATCCTCCACGCAGAGGTTGCGATCAGTTTCGGCGGACAAGAGAACCGTATCTATAAAGAAACGGTTATAAAAATAATATGAAAACTGCGCATTGTGTTCCGGTAGTGATGTACCACCACATTTCTCCAGAGATCGGCCCCATCACGACCTCGCCGAAGAATTTCGATGACCAGATGAAAGGCTTGGTTGATGCGGGCTATTCGACGCTTACATGTGATGAGTTTGCTGATTTTCTGGCTGGAAAACCTACGCCACCCAAGTCTGTGCTGCTAACCTTTGACGATGGCTATTTGGATAACTGGGTGCATGCGCATCCCATTCTAAAAAAATATGGCTTGCGCGCATCAATGTTTGTCGTGACGGGGTTGATCGGGGACGGCCCAATTCGGCCTTGCGCAGAGCAAGATGGCGTGACGTTGCCTCGCCTACCTAGCCATCTGGAGTGCCGAGCCTTGTGGACGGCGGGCTCCACTGACTCGGCGATGTTGCGTTGGAGTGAAATTCAGGCAATGCGTGCAGCCGGAACCTTTGAGTTTCATTGCCATACGTACACGCATACCCGCTGGGATCTCGTATCGAAAACGCGCGAGGAGTGTTTAGCGCATATGCGTCACGAGTTCGAAGCGTCGCATGCGTTGCTCAAAGAGCATCTCGGCGGTGGATCACAGCATTTCTGTTGGCCGCAAGGTTATTTTGCTGATGACTACGTGAACCTTGCTCAAGCGTTCGGTTTTCGATACTTGTATACGACGCAAACGCATGGACAAAATCTTTGCGCGAAAAATTCGACGCACATTTACCGCATTAGCGTGAAGAACCGAGGCGCGCGGTGGTTCCTTCATCGCATCTGGATTGCATCGCATCCAGTCGTTGGTCCTCTCTACAATAAATGGCAATCATGGAAACGCAAGCTTCGAGGTTAGGGTTGGACCTCTCGGTGATCATCATCACCAAGAATGAGGCAGCGCATATTGCGGCATGTCTCGCCTCGGTGTCCTTTGCAGACGAGATCATCGTGCTCGATTCAGGAAGCACTGATGGCACAGTTGAACTTGCGCGCAGCTTGGGCGCACAAGTGCATCAGTCCGATGATTGGCCAGGTTTTGGCCCTCAAAAGAATCGTGCTTTGGCGCTTGCAACCAAGGAGTGGGTATTCTCGATTGATGCAGACGAGCGCGTCACGCCAGCCTTACGTGAAGAGCTCATTGCAACGCTTCGCGCACCAACGTGTCATGGCTACGAAGTCCTGCGCTTGTCTGAGTTCTGCGGCAAGCCGATTCGACACAGTGGTTGGTGGCCAGATCCGGTGTTAAGACTATTCCGGCGTGGATCGGGCAAATTCACTGATGTGCTCGTGCACGAAAGCGTAGCGCTGGTCGATGGCAAACCGGGCCGCTTCCACTCGCACCTGTTGCACTACCCGCATCCTACGCTTGACTCCTTGATTGACAAGGTCAATCGCTATTCAAGCGAGGCAGCAAAAATGATGTTTGCCGAGGGCAAGCGGGCAGGTGTTCCTAAGATTGTTCTGCATAGCATGTGGACATTTATCCGGATCTATTTCTTAAGGCTGGGTTTTTTGGATGGGAGGCATGGTTTTGTTTTAGCTGTCACGGCTGCCTCTGGAAATTTTTTACGTTATTCAAAGCTAATGTTTTTGGTTGAGACCCAAGGTCAGCCTGTCAGTAAAGTGAGAGACCAGGAATCATGAAAATTTTGTATACGAATTTTCATGGTAGCTACGGTGGTGGACACGTGACCTATGTTGTAAACCTCCTGCAAGGGCTCTCTGGTCAACATCAACTGACTGTCGCCACACCGTCCTCCAGTCAACTTTACCGTCGCGCCTCGGCTATTGATGGTGTTCAGTTGGTGGATGTGCCGTACACCACGCGCCCCTCGTCTTGGTTTGGTCCTCGTGCTCGGTTGAAGGCCCTGATCGAACGTGAGCAATTTGATGTGATTCACGTCAATGGTTCGGCCGATCACAAGCAGGTGATGCTTGCTGTGGTGGGTATGCGCTCTCGTCCGCGAATTGTTTTTACTAAGCACAATGATCATCCGCTCACAAGCTTCGGACACCGATTGCGTGCCAACTACTTCACAGACTGTGTGATCGCGGTGAGCGACCATATCAAAGCTTTGGTACTCGCCTCGCCTTACAAACGATGCGATATTCGCACAATTCGGCATGGCCTTGATACTGACTATTTTTCACCAGTATCTGTCCAAGAGAAGCAGGCATTACGACTCACGCAATTTGGGGCGGATGTAGGGGACAAGGTCCTACTGGTTAGCACGGCTGGAACCGAATATGAAAAAGGTTGGCTAGATCTGGTTGAGGGAGTGACACATTTACCCGAGGGTCTGAGGCAGCGCTTTCATATCGTTGTGGCCGGAAATCGTCCCGACCCCGAGAATCTTGCTCGCGTTGAGTCTCTGGGGATGACCCAACAAGTGAGCTTCCCAGGCCTGGTGGATGACGTGCGCTCTGTGTTGGCTGCTGGGGATCTTGGGTTTGTCTTGTCTTATAAAGAGGCGCTATCGTTTGCCTGCCGTGAACTGATGGCCCTAGGCCTGCCCGTACTTGTCACCCGAGTAGGAGGCTTGCCGGAAAATTTGATTGAAAATGAATCTGGTTGGATTGTGCCCGCAAAATCGCCTGCGCAAATAGCGCTAATTTTGGCCAAAATCCTTGAGCAGCCCGACCTCCTTGGGCAGATGGGGCATCTTGCGCGACAGCACGCTGTGGCGCACTTCCAGCGTACAGATTTTGTACAACTCACCTTGAAGGCTTATCAAGCAGAGGCTGGCTGACTGGTATGACTCAATCTATCCCTATTCTGATGTACCACCAAGTCGCCGTGCCGGCGGCGCGTGGGACACAGTTTCGTGGGTTGACGGTGCATCCCTCAAGCTTTCGACGTCAAATGACCTGGATGAAGCGACTCGGGTATCGAGGTCTCAGTATGCGTGATTTAACGCCTTATCTGGCGGGCGAGCGCACGGGAAAGGTGTTTGGTATCACCTTTGATGATGGATTTCGTAATGTCTTCGAGAACGCGTTGCCGGTGTTGTCAGACCTTGGATTCACCTCAACCAATTACTTTGTCGCGAATCAATTTGATGGTGGCAATATTTGGGATCAGGATAAAAACATTCCGTTTGCGCCCTTGATGTCCGTTGCGCAAGCACGTACCTGGGCATCTGCTGGGCAAGAGGTTGGATCGCACACTTTGGATCACGTTCATTTGCCAGAGATCTCTGTGGCTGACGCGCGTCGGCAGATCACTTTGTCCCGCGAGATTCTTGAGCAAGAAATCGGCACCAGTGTCAACGCCTTTTGCTACCCCTACGGTGATTTCAAGCCTGAGCACGGCTTGCTTGCTAAAGAGGCGGGGTACGCAAGCGCGACCACGACGAAGCGTGGCCTTGCACATGCAGCAGATGACCCCTTTTTTTTACCCAGAGTCGGTATCTGGCGCACGACCCACTTGTTGCGTTTCTTTCAGAAGTGTTTGACGCGTCATGAAGATCGCCGACGTACCTAAGCGCTTGCGAATAGCGCTCCTCACTGAGCGGTTTGGTCATCAATTTGGTGGCGCGGAATCGTACGCTGTCAGTTTGTTTCGCGTGTTGTCGCAGCGACACAACGTCACAGTATTTGCCCGTACGTTCGATCACGATCTACCAATTAAACAGCATATTGTGCCGATCCCTTCGTGGTGCCCGAGTTGGTTACGCCTTTGGTTATTTTCCAGACGTTGCAATCAGCTGACGCGAGCAGGATTTGATATTACTCACAGTCATATCAATGCTGGATCAGCCGATATCCAGTTGATGCATGTTTCGCCCGTGCGCTATCGGCGATTTTTTAATCGAACGTTTTTTCAGAAACTGTTGGTGTGGCTAAATCCACTCAGACTGCCGTACTTGTGGATGGAGTCTCAAGCGGTAAAGCCTGCTCCTGGGCATGTACTGGTGGCAGTCGCACCCGTGGTCGAGCAGCAACTTAAACTTGCCTATGGCGAAGACTTAGTGGTTGAGGTGGTGACGCCTGGGGCCGAGATTGTTCTATTAGATGAAGGGGTACGCCAGCGCGTACGCGCTGAGCTCGGTTGGGTGTCGCAAGATATCGGTTGTTTGCTTGTGGCACGCAACCCGCTTAGAAAAGGCTTAGTCGCAGTCTTACGCGCAATGCTGTTACTGCCTGAAACTTTTCGTCTCGCGGTCGTCGGTGCGGGTCCTGAAGTTCAAGAGGTCCTAGCGCTCCAGTTCCCTGGCGTGCGAGACCGAGTGCGCCTTATTGCCGCGACGCCTGAGGTGTCGTCTTATTATCTGGCCGCGGATGTTTACGTGCATCCCACGTTGCAGGATAGTTTCGGAATGGCACCTTTGGAAGCGATGGCGCACGGGCTGCCGGTTATTTTAAGTGGCGCTGCATATTGTGGCTTTGCGCAATATGTCACGCACGAACAGAATGGCTGGGTGCTCTCTGACCCGCAGGACCCTGAGCAAATTGCAACGGCTTTGCGGGTGTTGGGGTTGGACGCTGAGGTCCGCACACGTCTGATTGCGCAAGCCGCTAAGCTTGTTGCTGATTTTTCTTGGGCAGCAATCGCAGAGCGCTACGAGGCACTTTACGCAAAGAGTCTGGCCTCGCGCGAGTAGGGCGCTCAAGGTGGCTGCGGCGACTAGATCCAGCCTCTGAGTTTGTACCCGAGCAGCCCTAGGTACTCTTTAATGATCGTGCGACTTGCCTCGAGGCTTCGAATGTGAGGCCACCAGAGTGCAGGCGGCTCATCTTCCGGTAGCACGATTTGTGGGGCGCTATTTGCGGGCGTAGCTTTGATCCCCCGTTTTTCTGCCGCGGCTTGCGCGCGCGGCATGTGCAAAGCCGACGTCACGAGCAACGCAGACTGAATTTTGTGCGAGCGCAGTAGAATTTCGCTATAGCGCAGATTTTCATAGGTATTGCGGCTTTCGTTTTCTAGGATGAGGGCAGAGTCTGGAATGCCTCGTTGCTTGAGCAAACGCGCCATTCCTTGGGCTTCGCTTACTTTGCCTTCTCTTGCCCCACCCGAAAGCAATATTCTGGGCGCACGTCCTGCAAGATACAGTGCCTCCGCGCGGTCAATGCGATCCACCGCTGTCGCGCGGTTATAGGGTTCAAACCAGTTTGCGCGGTTTGCCTGCGTGTTGCCGCCCAGAACAATAATAACGTCCGCTCTAGGCAACTCGCGAGGTGCTTGGTAGGGATATTTTTCTTCTAGGATCTTGCCAAAATGGATAGAGGTGATCGGAAGAGACCAGACGCCCACCCAAGCAATGGCGAAGAACGTTAAAAAGACTGCAAGGCGTTTGAGAGAAAAAAGAGCACAGACGACGGCTGCAGTGAGCAGGATCAGGCAGAGGCCTGGGGGATAGAGCAACAGGCCGGATAAGGGAATATCTGAGAGCACGACGCTTAAGCCTTGGTTGTGCTGAGCAGTTGTTGCACGCGCGCGATCGTCTCGCCGAGTTGAGGCCAGCGCCCGCTTGTGCCCAACAGCACAGCGTCTGGGTTCCAGGGGCCTGTGCGCGCCGGGTCGGTCACGCCAAAAAGCGTGATCTGTTTGGCGCCGGCTGCGGCGCAAAGATGAGAAACGCCCGAGTCGTTACAAATCACTAGTTTTGCGTGGCGCGTGAGCGCACAAAAAGCGCCGAGCTCTAAAGGACGAATTTGCGTGGCGGTGGGAGTAGTCCGAAAAGCACTATCGACTTCTTCGTCGGGCGGACACATTGCTACGTTGACTTTATTGTTTTGCAGCACACGTGTAAAGGCATCAAAGTGTGGCCAGACTTTGCCTTGCCCCTTGTGACGACCCGTTGCGGTGGGGGCAATCAGCACAAACTCGCCTGAATGTAGTTCGGCCTCTTTCATCGCCGCCACAGCCGCTTGTTCGTGATGCTTGGCGATGGGCAGCCTCAGACGGTTTGCAGGAGCCTGGGCCGCCACTTCCAGGCCCCAGGCAATCAGTGCGCGTTGCGTGAGGTCCAGCCAGGACTCCACGGCGTGACGGTTCGACGCAGGCTTGTTAAAGCCCCACCGTAACAGCAGGCTGCGTCCATCGTCACGCCAGCCGGCACATTTCAAACCTGCAAGACGAAAACTCAAGGCGCTCGATAGAGAGTCCGGCAAGAGTAGTCCGCGACGGTAGTTGGGATGCTGACTGAGAAAGAGTTTCACCGAGCGCATGTTGCCAAGCACCGAATCCGTCATCGGCACGAAGCCTGTGATCGGCTTGCCTGCTAGCAGCGAGCGGGCCCAGGGGCGGCCACACAAAGCGTATGGAACCTTGTGGTGCTCTAACAGGTCAAGCGCTGGCAGCACCATACAGACGTCGCCTACCCAGTTGGGTAGACGGATTAAAACGGGTTCTGAGCGAGTGGTTGAGGCATTTGCGTTCATAGAGTGTAAGGATACGATAGGCTGGCCGACCTTCCAAGTGATCATTGGGGGTTTGGGCGGGTAAAATCAAACCTTCACGAATTTTAGAGTCACATTTTGAGCTCATCCACCAGATCGGCACCTGCGACATCTGAGCCGACCAATAAAAATCTTTGGGGCCGAATTTACGGCCGGGTCGGCGCGTACTGGAAAGGGCTGGCGCTTGCCGTCGTCTTTATGGCGGGAGCGGCGGCGACACAGCCCACGCTAGCCGTCGCCATGAAGCCCTTGCTTGATGAGGGATTTTCCGGGGCGAAGCCCGATTATGTATGGCAGGTTCCGCTCGTCATTATTGGGCTGATTACGCTTCGTGGTATTTGCAATTTTTTTAGTGACTACCTTCTGGCTTGGGTGGCGAATAACGTGTTGCTTGGCGTGCGCGCCGATATGTTTGAAAAACTTTTGACGATGCCTGATAGTGAGTTTAAAAAGGGCGACACCGGACGGCTACTCAATCGCTTTACCGTTGATGCGGGTAATGTAACGAGCTATGCAACTGAAGTATTGACCGTCATTGTGCGCGAATCCCTGGTTGTTTTGGCGATGATTGGGGTCTTGCTCTATATGTCGTGGGAACTGACCTTGATCATCCTGGTCACAATGCCGATTTCTGTCTTGATATCGCGCGCCTTCATTGCACGTATACGACGTATTAATCGTGACACCGTAAACATGAACGCCGAACTCACGCGAGTCGTGAATGAAGGCATCGATGGGCAGCGCGTCATCAAGCTCTTTGACGGGTATGCCTTTGAGCGCAAGCGCTTTGCCTATGTGAGTGGCCGACTGCGTCGCTTTGACATGCGTTCGTCCACCTCGGATGCGGCCATGACCCCAATCACACAAGTTGTGACAGCGATTGCTGTCGCTGCGGTCATTGCCGTGGCCTTGAGTCAAGCCAATAGCGGCACCCTGACCGTCGGTAGCTTTGCTGCGTTTATGGCTGCATTGGCACAGATCTTCGATCCGATCAAGCGGCTGACCAAGGTGGCGGCGCGCATGCAAAAAATGCTGGTGTCTGCCGAAAGTGTTTTTACGCTGGTAGATCAGGCCTCTGAGCCTGAAACGGGTACCAAGACTATTGAGGGCCGAGCCCTAGGCAAAGTTGAGTTCCGCAACGTCTCGCATCGGTTTGCGGATGGCCAAACCAATACGCTGTCAAACGTTAGCGTCATCCTTGAGCCAGGTCAGACTGTCGCACTAGTAGGGCGTTCGGGTAGCGGCAAAACCACGCTGGTCAATATGTTGCCGCGTTTTGTTTTGCCGACCCAGGGGCAGGTCCTTATTGATGGTTGCGATATTTCTAGTCTGCGTTTGCGCGATCTCCGAGAACAGTTGTCTTTGGTGAGTCAGGATGTTGTGTTGTTCGACGATACGATTGCCGTGAACGTCGGTTATGGTGCTTTACACGAGGCTTCCGAGCAAGAAATTCGTGATGCACTGCGCGCAGCAAACTTGCTGGATTTTGTAGATGCGTTACCGCTTGGCCTGCAGACTCAAGTGGGCGAGAATGCGACCCGCATGTCGGGTGGGCAACGCCAACGACTGGCGATTGCGCGTGCGTTAATCAAGAACGCGCCCATCCTCATCTTGGATGAAGCCACGTCGGCGCTCGATAATGAATCAGAGCGACAAGTGCAGGCTTCGCTTGAGACCCTGATGCAGGGACGTACGACACTGGTGATTGCCCATCGCTTGTCGACTGTGCAGAACGCCGATAAGATTGTCGTGATGGACCAAGGCGTTGTCGTTGAGCAAGGTTCTCATCAAGAGCTCTTGGCTCAGGGTGGTGCCTACGCCTCTCTGTATCAAATGCAATTCAGGGACGAATAATCATGAGTGACTCCAAATTAGAGCAGCGCGACCGTCTCGGGCGAGCGATCGCCGCTCGATTTGGAACGGAAGCTGCGCCATCGGTATCCGAGCTTGACCGGCTGGAAGCAGACCTCTCTGGAATCGACGAGTTAGTGCGAATGCTCGAGCACAGCTCGCATCGACGTTGGACAGAGCGTCCGGTGGATGCCGCCTTGTTGCAGATTTTGTTTGCGGCTGCCTTGTCTGCACCGTCTAAGTCCGACTTGCAGCAGGCCGACATTATTCATGTGGCCGATCGCCGTAAGGTACAGGCGTTAGCGGAGTTAATTCCAGATATGCCCTGGATTAGCCAGGCTCCCGTTGTGTTGGTGTTTTGCGGGAATAATCGCCGTATCCGTCAGATAGGCGAATGGCGGGGCAAGCCTTTTGTGAACGATCACCTCGATCATTTTATGAATGCGGCAGTCGATGCTGGCATTGTGATGGCGCAGTTTATTCGCGCGGCAGAGTCACTAGGCTTGGGGGTTGTGCCAATCAGCGCGATGCGTAACAACAGCGCGGCGACCAGTGACATCTTAGGGTTGCCCGATGCCGTATTTCCGGTCGCGGGCTTGTGCGTCGGCTACCCTTATGAATCGGGCAGAATCATCCCAAGGTTAGGCTTGGCTGTGACGGTGCACACTGATGTGTTCTCAGAGGAGGGCGTTCAAGAACAGATTGATGCGTATGATCAACGTCGACACGCACAGTTTCCCTTGCGGCGGCAGCGTTACCCCGACCGATACCCTGATGTATCTTTTAATGGCTGGTCAGAGGACAAGGCGCGTCATTACTCGGTTCCCGAGCGCGCAGAGTTCGGTGACTTTATTCGCAGAAAGAAATTTAGTCTTCGTTAAGGAGTGACTGTTATGGCAGAAACGACCACCCTAAATCTTGAGTCCGAAGAGGCTCAAATCATGATGCTTGCAAGAATAGCGGGTCTAGACCTTGCCTTGCAGGCGCACCGCCAAGACGTGCTCACGGCGGCGCGCGTTGCGCTCAACGTGCAAAAATCTTTTTCAGGTCCCGCAGTCAACACGGTCGAGCCCTGGCCTGGCATGAAGGTGAAAGCATGAACGCTTGGTTGACAGCAGCCCAGCTGCGAGATGCATACGCAAAAAAATCTTTGTCGCCTGTAGACGTCGTCAAAGAGCAGTTAGCGCGAATAGAAAAGATCGACTCTCGCTACCATTCTTTTTTACAAGTTGACGCTGACAATGCCTTAAAAGCAGCAAAACAGGCAGAGCAGGCGCTCTTGGCGGGTAAGTGCCTAGGCCCCTTGCATGGTGTGCCAGTCGGTATTAAAGACATTATTGATATTGCGGGACAAACAACGACCTGTCATTCGAAGGTGATGCAGGGTACCGTCGCGACACAGGACGCGGACTGCATTACAGCCTTGCGCCAGGGTGGTGCAATACTGATGGGTAAGCTTGCCTTGCATGAGTTTGCCATTGGCGGGCCGTCGTTTGATTTACCTTTCCCTCCGGCGCGTAATCCCTGGAATACCAGTCACCATCCGGGTGGATCGTCCTCAGGTTCCGGAGCAGCGCTCGCGGCAGGGTTGGTGCCTTTGGCGCTAGGAACCGATACCGGAGGCTCGGTAAGGCATCCCGCCGCCGCTTGTGGTGTGGTCGGACTCAAACCCACCTACGATTTGGTCTCGCGTCGTGGGGTGTACCCGCTATCGTTTTCGTTGGATCACGTGGGCCCAATGGCGCGCACCGTGCTCGACACCTCGTTACTTTTGGAGGTGCTAACGGCAACGTCAACTAGCCCGCGCGCTTTCAAAGCTCGCCCACTAGATCAGGGTGTAGCCGGTTTGCGAATTGGCGTTGTGCGGCACTTCCACCTTGAGGACGAAGTGGCAGAGGCTGATATGGCCGCTGCGTTCGAAGAGGCATGCCGCGTGTTCGAAGGCTTAGGTGCTCAGTTGGTGGAGATACGTCTTCCAACATTACAGGAATTTTTTGGCCCACAAAAAATAATTTTAATGGCGGAAGGTTGGGCCGTACACGCCAAGTCTTTACGTGAGCGACCCGGAGATTTCGCGGAAATGTCGCGTCGTAAGTTGCTGTGCGGGGCGTTTCTTTCAGCAGGTGATTATGTGCATGCCATGCAGTGCCGCGAGGCGCTAATGGACCAAGTGGATCAAGTGTTACGACAAGTTGATGTGCTCTTGGTGGCTAACTCGATGGATCCGGCCTGCGTCATTGATGATATGCCCGAGGTCGTGCGTACCTACACCCGACAGGCCCGCGTACCTTTCAACCTAACAGGTCATCCCGCGTTGGCCGTGCCTAATGGGTTTTCTAAAACGGGTCTGCCCCTGTCGATGCAAATCGTCGGTCGTTACTACGATGAGGCGTCAATCTTCAGGGTAGGGGCCGCGTACGAGCAGGTAACTGCTTGGCATACGATGCACCCCCAGGCCTGCGCAGACTAACTAATCTCTGCCCTGACGATGGCAGCACCCTGACTAAGCGCTTGAAGCTTGCCGAACGCAACGTCGCGAGGCAAATACTTCATGCCGCAGTCAGGGGCGGGAATCAAGTTTTCTGCGTCCACAAACTTTAAGCCCGCGCGGATGCGTTGGGCCACTTGCTCGGCTGTTTCGATCTTGTGTGTCCCCAAATCCAGAACACCCAACATAATTTTTTTGCCAGACAAATCTTTCAGTACGCCAAGATCGAGATTGGGCTGTGCCGCTTCGATAGAAATCTGTTTGGCGATCGTGCCACTCAGTCCGGGCAAGAATGAATAGCCGCTTGGCTTTTGGCCGGTGACCACCGCAGCATAGCCAAAACATAGATGGACCACAGTAGGCACTGTGATGCCTTGCAACGCACGATTAATCGCAGCAACGGCATAGCGCTTTGCTTCCTCGGGGTTGTTGCGAAGCCAGGGCTCATCGAGCTGAATGAAGTCCGCCCCAGCAGCCTGGAGATCAAGCGCCTCGGCATTCACCGCTGCCGCGAAATCCATGACCATTTCTTCGTTGTCACGATAAAACTCATTTTTAGCTTGCTGCCCCATCGTGAAAGGCCCTGGCAAGGTGATCTTTGTCTTGCGATCCGTGTTTGCCTTCAGAAAGAGTAGGTCGCGCACCTCGACCGCATGGGTGCGAGTGATTTTCCCGACAACGCGCGGAACAGGTGTTTCTACGCCTGCTTTAGACACAACAATCCCGGGGTTGCGGTCGTCGATTCCTTCGAGTTCTGTCGCAAACCGGTTTGAATAGCTTTCGCGGCGGATCTCACCGTCTGTGATGATGTCGATACCCGCGCGCTCCATATCACGGATAGCAAGTATCGTCGCGTCATCTTGTGCTTGCTCTAGCCGCTCTTGCGGGATGCGCCACATGTCGTGCATACGCGTGCGTGGCACACCCTTTGCAAGCATCGCTCGATCGACTAGCCAGTCTGGTTGCGGATAGCTCCCTACGACGGTTGTAGGGAGTAACTGCGGTGAATCATTAGAGCTCATGCTAGTCGACCTTTGCTTCGTTGATTAGTTAACTTTTGCACCAGAGTCTTTAACGAGTTTGGTCCACTTAATAAGCTCTGTGGCCATGAATGCGTTGAAGTCTTTCTGGTTCATTGGTGTGACGATCACGCCGATATCGACGAGTCGTTTTTGCATCTCGGGATCTTTCAGGAATTGCATCGTCGCTTTCTCAAGCTTGTCGACGATATCTTGGGGCATTCCAGCAGGACCAGCCAGGCCCCACCATGGACGAATGTCGTAGCCCTTCACGGTATCGCCGATTGGTGGAACTTCTGGGGCGATTGGGCTGCGCTCGGATGTTGCGACACCCATCGCCTTGAGTCGACCTGATTTGACATGCGGATAAATCACCGGGACATGGTAGAACGACATGGCGATTTCACCTGCGAGCAAGTCGGTTAACCCTTGTGTAACTTGCTTATAGGGGATGTGTTGAATATCAATGCCCGTCATGGTTTTGAGTAACTCACCCGCCATGTGAGGCGAGGTCCCCGAACCTGCTGACATATACGTGAGCTTGCCGGGGTTGGCCTTCGCGTAGGCGATCAGCTCAGCCATATTGTTGACTGGGATCTTTGGGTTCACGACCAACATATTGGGCGCAGCCACCATCAAAGTGATGTGTGTGAAATCTTTGATGGGATCGAAAGGAATCTTGCCATAGAGGGCAGGGTTCGTTGCGTGGGTGGCACTCGTTGAAAAGGTCAGTGTGTAGCCATCTGGCGCCGAACGCGCAACAGACTCGGCCGAGATATTGCCACCGGCGCCTGCCTTGTTGTCAACCACCACCGGTTGACCCAAAATTTCGCCAAGTTTCTGTGCATACAGGCGAGCGATCACGTCAGTGGTCGTGCCAGCGGAGTAGGGCACAACAAATTTGATGGGTTTGTTGGGATATGTTTGTGCTTGAGCGTGTGCGCTTGTTGCGACGACAACGCCGCACAAGCTCAGCAGTGCTGTGCTAATTAGACGGTTGATTCGTACACTGGAAAAGATAGAAGACATGTTTGCTCCCTAGTTTGTTGTTGGTGTTGTGTTGCCGTGCCTTTAACAGCTAGAGTGTATCGTCTGTCAGAGCTCTTTGGAGAGATCCACATCTAGAGGTCAACCCTAGATTGACAATCTTCGTAGTGGGGGGGATATTTTTACGTCAAAACAATGTCGTATTGCTCTTGCGTGTAGCCAGGAGAGACTTCCAGCGAGATTTTTTTCTCGATAAAGTCCCCTAACATGGCAAGATGCTGACTTTCCTCTTCCAGAAACAGGTCAACGACGTCTTGCGATGCAAGGATACGGAACTCGCGTGGGTTGAATTGGCGGGCTTCGCGCAAAATCTCACGCAAAATCTCATAGCAAATGCTGCGGTTCGTCCGGACATTGCCCCGGCTTTGGCAGGTGGGGCATGGTTCGCACATTTGATGCGCCAGGGAGTCGCGTGTACGTTTGCGTGTCATCTCGACCAAGCCGAGCTGAGTAAAGCCATTGACAGTCATGCGTGTTCGGTCGCTTGCCAGCGCCTTGTTGAGCTCGGCGAGCACCGCATCGCGGTGCGTGGCATCGTCCATATCGATGAAGTCCAGAATGATGATGCCGCCAAGATTACGCAAGCGTAATTGTCTTGCGATGGCTTGCGCTGCCTCCAAGTTTGTCTTAAAAATCGTGTCGTCAAAATTGCGCCCGCCGACAAAGCCACCCGTGTTGACGTCGACGGTCGTCAGTGCCTCCGTTTGATCGATGATTAAGTAGCCGCCCGACTTAAGGTCAACGCGGCGGGATAACGCGCGAATAATTTCTTCTTCGATATTGCATGTATCGAACAATGGGCGCTCGCTACTGTAGTGGCTAATGCGCTCTGCGACCGAGGGGGTGTAGATGTCCGCCCAGGTCCTGAGCTCGGCGCAGACGCTGCGCGAATCAACCAAAATTTGTCCGGTAACCGGCGACACCATGTCGCGTAGCACGCGCTGTGCCAACGTCAGGTCTTGATGTAAGAGGCTCGTGACAGGCAGCGTGCGAGCGCCTTGCTGGACACTCCCCCAAAGTTTTTTCAGGTAGGCGAGGTCAGCGCGCAGCTCATCGTCGGTAGCGCCCTCGGCCTGCGTGCGGACGATAAAGCCGCCCGTCTCGTCGCTGGGCACAAGCGCTTGGACCCGGTCGCGTAGCGCCTGTCGCTCTGCCTCTGAGCCAATTTTTTGCGATATTCCAATGTGGGGTTCGTGCGGAAGGTAGACCAGCATGCGCCCTGCAATGCTGATTTGAGTGGATAGCCGGGCGCCCTTGGTGCCCAACGGATCTTTGATGACTTGCACCATCAGGCTCTGGCCCTCAAAGATCAGTTTTTCGATAGGCGTAGGGGGGACGCCCAGTGCGCGTTCACTGCGGTTTTCTCGCAGGTCCGCGATATGAATGAAGGCCGCGCGCCCGAGCCCAATCTCAACGAAAGCGCTCTGCATGCCTGGCAGGACGCGCACCACTTTGCCGAGGTAGATATTGCTTACTTGGCCACGCTGAATGCTGCGTTCAAGGTGCAGTTCTTGCACTGCGCCTTGCGCCACTAGAGCGACGCGTGTCTCAAAGGGCGTTACGTTGATCAGAATGTCTTCAGTCATGCGGATTCTCTGCTAGGGGGTATGTCAAACTTCGTGCTATAGTAGCGGGCTTGGCTGAGTGATTTGAAGTTCAGTATTTTTTCTGTTTTCTAAGCAATGCTTTGCTGTACTGCTTAGAAAGGCGCCTGAAAGGGCACCGAACGTGAACATTGTCGTGCTGTTTTCGTAATTTTTACAAAAATAAAGCCTGCTTTGTTTGACACGGACAAAAAAGTCCTTCATAATCTCGCCTCTCTGCTTGTGGCAGTTTTCTTACAAGCAAAGCGCAGGACCTTGTTCTTTAAAAATTTGACAACCGATAAGTGTGGGCGCTTGATGCGCGTAGCGCAGGTCACGCAGCTGTAACAGGCTGCTGTGATTGCAAACGAAATCAAGTGCTCACTTGAAGTGAAATAGTAATGTCTCTGGGTGTTAAAGCCTGGAGGTAAAACGAAGTCACTTCCTTTGAGCAGCGACGTATAACCGGCCC
>CAIUZV010000365.1 GCA_903903735.1 uncultured beta proteobacterium
TGATCAATGTGGGCAATGATAGAGAAATTGCGAATATGCTGCATAACACCTGAAAAGTAAGCTAGCAAGCAAAAGGGGCGCCCTGCGCCCCTTTTGCGGCAAACCGCTATTCTAGCCCTTCTTGGCCTATTTAGCAGTGCTGACAGCGACCCAACGGGTTTGATCGCCGCTACGAACCATCAGCCCAACTGGACGAGAAGCATCCAGTCCATCGATCACTTTGGCGAACTGGTCCGGACTGGTGATGTCCGTGTCATTCACAGCCAAAATGATGTCGCCCTCGACAATCCCGGCCGTGGAGGCTGGCGCCCCAACGGTCGTCACCTGCACGCCGCCCTTGATGCGCAGCTTTTTCTGCACATCCGCCGTGACAGGCACCAACGTCATGCCCAATACGACCTTCTGGGTTTCGACCGCTTTCGGAGCAGCAGGTGCTTCGGCCGTTTTCTCTGCCTTGATTTCAGCAACACTGACTTTCAAGGTAATCAGCTTACCTTTACGCCAGACTTCCAAAGGCGCCGAAGTACCTGGCTTGGTGCTACCCACCAAACGCGGCAGATCTGACCAGCGTGTAATCGGTTTGCCATCAAACTTTAAGATCACGTCACCTGGTTGCACACCCGCCTTGTCAGCCGGCGCGTCGGGTTCTACACCACTGACAAGCGCACCCTCAGCTTTCGGCAAACCGATCGCCTGGGCCACTTCTTTGCTGACTTCACCAATCTGCACACCAATTCGGCTGCGTGTCACACGCCCACTGGACCGCAGTTGATCGGCGACACGCATCGCTTCGTCGATCGGGATCGCAAGCGAAATCCCCATAAAGCCACCACTGCGTGACACGATCTGTGCGTTAATTCCAACCACCTCACCAGACAGGTTAAGCAGCGGACCACCCGAGTTACCAGGATTGACTGCGACGTCTGTTTGAATGAATGGGAGATAGTCGCCGGTCTCTCGGCCGAGCGCACTAATAATTCCAGATGTCACGGTCGACTCCAGACCGAATGGAGAACCAATCGCCATCACCCACTGCCCTTTCTTCAAGGTCTTGGTATCGCCGATTGGCAAAGACACCATATCCTTGGCCTCGATCTTCAGCAGAGCCACATCGGTGCGCTGATCGCTTCCAATGACCTTCGCTTTGAACTCACGTCCATCGGTCAGCGTCACAAAAATATCCGTTGCATCCGCGACAACGTGATGATTCGTCAACAGGTGTCCGTCGGACGAGATGAAGAAGCCGGAACCCACACCTCGCGGCACGCTGCGCTCTTCAGGCTCAGCACGACGTCCACGTGGGCCTTGCTGAGGAGGTCTCGCACCACCTGGCGGCTGAAAGTCTGGTCCAAAGAAATGACGAAACATTTCGTAGGGGTCTTGTCCTTGCGGCCCCTGGCGATTGCCAGACACTTTGGCCGTTGTACGGATATTGACCACCGCCGCTTCGGACTTCTCAACGATAGTCGTGAAGTCAGGCAACGAGCTTGTGCGTGCCTGCGTAGGCAGCTGATAGCCCAAGCCGATAGCAAGCACGACAGCCAGCATGAGTGTCCATGCGACTTGACGCACGCGCCCAGCGGATTGAGAGAAAGAAGAAGGACACTGAGTTTGCACCATGAATGAACTCCGCATAAAACGTTTATGTCGTAAGCGCCTAACGAGGGCCTGCAACAGACATGTACTGAATAGACTGCGCTAGTTGTTCAAGGGTAGAGGCCGGCACTTCACCCAGAACAGTTAACCAGTAGTTGGCAATGCGTACCCCATAGATGTTGACGGAACCGCTTTGTGCAGCACCCTGTGGTACATACTCAGACCGCTCAGATAAATAAGGTTCAATAAAAATTGAAATAGTTGCAAGACCATCAGACAACACCAATTGATGCACGGGCTTGCGGTCTGCGAATTCACGCGTGACTTCTGATGTGGAGATATACCCTGGGGGTGGCGTCACACGCCAACCCAAGGACGCCAAATCAACTTTTTGATGTTGGGTTCGCACCGTCTGCCAATCTTTAGTTGGCCATGCAGGCATCAGCATGGCTTCAGAAATGACGGCACCAATCTCAATCTGCGTAAAGGCGATTTGTTCAACGACTGCGCCACGGTCATCCACCATTTGCGCTTTGAGCAACAAGTTGGATGTAGTGTCTGCACACAAACGATAACCGTAGCGATGCGCATCACGCGGGACGACTTCGATCGGTTGGCATGGGCGGCCTGCGACACGCAATGGGACAGTGCCCACCGACACACTGTAGTTGTTCTCGATCGACTGCGGGTCTATGCGCAGCAATCCTGGAAAACGATCGCCACGCTGACGCTCGCGCAGCACAGTCTTTTGCTCAGGCATCAAGCACTGCACCTCATCGTCTGTGCGGAGATACTCGCGCGGGGCGCCATCGAGCACTTCAATACGTTCTTTCTCTTGCTTCCCATCAAAATGATGGGTGATGCGCGAGGACTGGATGTGTTCGCCTTGTTGATAGGCATAAACGCCCACGTAATTCAGTTGGCGCGCCGCCTCTTGAATCTGTCGCAGTATCGTCGCACCGCTTTGCGCCTGTGCAACGCTCGCACATACGCACAAGCCAGCAGCGAGCAATGTGCTGATGCGCTTCAACACTTGGTTGCGCGGCAACTCCATGCACCTAACCATTAGCGAGAGGCGCCAAACGAAACTTGTCGCACGTTCGCAGGGCCTGAGAGTTGACGGTGTGCACTGACATAATCTTGTACAGCAGGTGCGTCTACATTCGAGGCAACGGTTTTGGGTGCCGACGAGCCCGCCATTTGCGCGCTGGATACTCCTGCATCTGGCAGAAGAAAAGGTCTGGCTATCCAGACGACTGACGCTACAGCAGCGGCCATCGCGACGCTTGGCCAGACAACCGACCGCCAAATCTTTCCCGTGCGTTTTTGCTTTGGCTCAGCCTGTGCGGGACGTGGTGCAGCAATGATGGCAGGTTCCGTCACCAGCGCCTGTGCCACGCGCGCGCGCAAGTCAGACGCGCTCGCAATGGCTAACTCTGGTGTGCGCAGCGTATCTCCAATCAAGTGGTACATCTGCCAAGTCTGTTGCCCCCTCTGCGTCAATACCGCCTCCGGCATTGGAGTGGTTTTATCGCCATCCATCCAAGCGGAAATCGTGTCGGCACGCTCCTGGGATTCGGAGTGAGGCTCAACAGACTGTGGGGGCTGACTCATTTTTAGGACTCCTTACCAGCGACGATCGCCGGTTTCACCCAGCAAAGGTTTTAATCGGGTTGCGATGGCTTCACGCGCACGAAAAATCCGAGACCTTACCGTCCCGATAGGACAGTTCATGCTCTGTGCGATATCTTCGTAGCTCATGCCATCAATTTCACGCATCACAATTGCGTTGCGCAGCTCTTCGGGTAAATCATTCATTGCCTTATTAACGGTTTCTGCAATTTGCCGGCTCGCCATTTCAGATTCTGGGTTGCTGCTATCGGTTAGGTTGTCAGTTTCGTTAAAAGTTTCACCTTCTTCGCTTTCATATGCAGAAGGTGCACTTGGCCGACGCTTATTCTGAGCCAACCAGTTACGTGCGGTATTGATCGCGATGCGATAGAGCCACGTGTAAAAAGCGCTCTCACCCCTAAACTGAGGCAACGCGCGATAGGCTTTTATAAAGGATTCCTGAGCTACGTCTTCGACCTCAGCCGGATCCCGAATCATTCGTGACAGTAAGCGCATGATTTTGCGCTGATATTTGAGAACCAGCAGATCGAAGGCCTGCTTGTCTCCGCGCTGGACTCGTGCGACTAACTCAGCGTCTACATCGCGTTCAGTCAAGCTGTTTTCCTCTCAAAAGCCTGGCGAGACTGCTCGATCGACGAGGCGGCCAGAGCAGATACTTCTCGAAGTGTTTCATCAGAAACCGCTCGATGCCAGAGCGTCAAATTGACGACCTTGGAAGAGTTATGGGGGTGATCTTGTAATTTCAAACCCAGTGTCAACCCAAAAATATGGCGATGGCGGCGCACAACACGAACCTTCCTGACTTGAGACAGGCCAAGGTCTTCGGAAAAAGTGCCCAATAACCAAGTTGGCTCATCGCAAGCGACCAGTGTGAGGCCTGGGAGTCGCTCGAGACGGCCACGCCGTTCAATGCCGTAAATGATTGAGGGTACTGCACTGAAGAAGAACGTCACAATGCCTGGAAACTTGAGCCAGACGCACGCCAGAACAACCGCTAGGCTGGCCACACACACCAAGACGTTCTCAAGAATACTTACCCAGGTGGGCCGGAACACCGCAACTGTGAGGGAGCGCTGTCCGGAGTGGGTCAAATGCGACGAACCGCCATGGAACCGTTGGTGCCACCGAAACCGAACGAGTTCGACAGCGCCACATCGATTTTGAGCTCGCGCGCTACGTTGGCGCAATAATCAAGATCGCACTCGGGATCTTGATTAAAAATATTGATCGTCGGAGGTGAAATCTGATGGTGGACAGCCAAGGTAGCAAAAACCGCTTCAATGCCACCCGCAGCACCCAACAAGTGACCGGTCATAGACTTCGTGGAATTGATGACGAGTTTTTTTGCATGGTCACCAAACGCTAGCTTGAGCGCTTCAGTCTCGTTTTTGTCACCTAACGGTGTCGAGGTGCCGTGCGCATTGACGTACTGCACCTGATCAGCATTAATGCCACCATTGCGTAACGCATTGAGGATGCCGCGACGTGGGCCATCGCGATCTGGCGCTGTAATGTGATGCGCATCGGAGCTCATGCCAAAGCCCGCGAACTCACCATAAATGCGTGCGCCACGCTTTTTTGCATGTTCGTATTCTTCGAGGATCAGTACACCTGCGCCTTCGCCTAAGACAAAACCATCGCGGTCTCGATCCCAAGGGCGCGACGCAGTGGTCGGATCGTCATTACGTTGCGACAAGGCACGCATCGCCGCAAATCCACCGATGCCCAGAGGCGAAACTGTAGACTCTGCCCCACCTGCCATCATGACATCGGCGTCACCGTACTCGATCATGCGTGCTGCATCACCAATCGAGTGCAATCCGGTTGTGCATGCTGAGACGACCGCATACGAAGGACCTTTAAAGCCCAACATGATCGATAACTGCCCCGAGATCAGGTTGATCAGGGATGCTGGAACGAAAAAAGGAGAGATGCGACGTGGACCGCGCTCGAGGTACTCGGTTTGGGTCTCTTCAATACGCTGAAGACCGCCAATACCAGAACCCACAATCACGCCTACACGCTCTGCATTCGCTTCAGTGATCTCTAGGCCCGAGTCTTTCCAAGCCTGCATCCCTGCAGCGATCCCGTAATGGATAAAGGTATCCATTGTTCGAGCCTCTTTGGCTGGCAGGATTTGAGTGACATCAAACCCTTTAACCTCACCAGCGATGTGCGCGTTAAAAGCGCTCGGATCAAAGCGCGTGATTCGTCCAATACCGGACCGACCGTTAACGATATTGTCCCAAGCCGTTGGAATATCGTTGCCGACGGGGCTAACGATGCCTAGACCTGTAATGACGACGCGTCGCTTCACGCACCACTCCTCAAAATGATAACGGCGGCCACTGCACGCACGCAACCAAAGCTACGTGTGTGCATCTCCTAGAATTACTTAGAATTCGAAGTGATGTAGTCCACAGCCTGTTGAACAGTCGTGATCTTTTCAGCTTCTTCATCTGGAATCTCGGTCTCGAACTCGTCCTCGAGCGCCATCACCAACTCAACCATGTCGAGCGAATCGGCACCGAGATCGTCCAGAAAAGACGATGCGTTCTTGATCTCGGCTTCATTTACGCCAAGTTGTTCAGCGTCAATCTTTTTGACGCGCTGTTCGATGCTTTCCATGCAGATCTCCAAAGGGGAAAAGTCCGGCGAATTATAGCTAACCGGGAGAAAAAAAACCTATTACATGTACATGCCGCCATTCACGTGCAGCGTCGTACCTGTGATGTAA
>CAIUZV010000366.1 GCA_903903735.1 uncultured beta proteobacterium
AAATTCACGCCAGACCAGAAGACCGAGATTGATCTCAGCCTCTTTCAAGATCAAATCTCAAATCGCTACGTATATCAGCTGAACTTTGGTGGCAACACGGTCGTACAGAACCTTGGCTCTTATACGATGCGCGGGATTGAGTTGTCGGTTCGACGGGAAATCACACCAGGCTGGACAGTCTATGGAGGCTGGACCTTCCTTAATAACGACAGCGCGGTTAACCTTCCCTACACACCAAAGCAAGCACTGTCTTTAGCGGTAAACGGAACCATTGGTCCCGTTCGCTTGGCCATAGATGCGCAGTACCAATCGCAAGTCTATGCCTTGAACCTCAACAGGAATACTGGAGAGACGAACAACGAGCGCGTAAATGCCTTCACGGTGGCTAACGCACGTCTCGCTTATCCAATTCCAGCTTTGGGCAAGAAGGGTGAAGTATTCGTCATGGCTCAGAACATATTCAACACGAACTATGAATATCGTCCGGGTTACCAAATGGCTGGTCGCTGGTATCAAGTCGGTGTCTCTGCAAGCTTTTAAAGCAGCGCTTTGCAAAGCCCGATTCTTGACAAAAGGGTTTGCCACCGACACACACCCTCTTTTGAGGGTAAGGTGCGACGTGGTAAGCCAGCGATGGCCTCTAGCCAAAGCCAACTGCAGTGCCGTGGGGGCGATACCCCGCGGCCTCGGCTCACCCGACTCATCGTTGGGCAACGTCATCTATTTACGACCTGCGCATCGTTTGAACTGAATATGATGGTTGTGCAAAAAGTAAATTCATTCTGTAACCCGCTTAAGTGGTTCTGAGTTTCGCTGACTAACTTAATCTTAATTATTTTTATGGCGGTTAGTATCCCTCTCGCAGACCAAAAGCAAAAAACCTGAGATTTCAGCACCTCAGGCGGTTTGTGATGTTGTTATTGCTGCCCCGCCAAATATAGGCGTAAATCTGACGTTAGTCATTTAGTTGCTCGCGGCAAAAGAGCGGAAGTTGGGAGGGGGTAGCACCTTCCAATTTCAGCCATTCCTGACCCCAGCGTACCCCCACCCCCGTAAATCGACGGCTTTGTTTTGCCGACCTATGCACTGTATTTTGCTCAAACGATGCTGCTCGGGCGTTAAAAAGCCACCCGAAGGTGGCTTGTACTAATCCTTGGAGGACAGCGAATACTATTTCTATATGTCTTATTCTGACGTTGCGTAGGACTTCGCCACGGCTATCAACTTGTCAGCGTGTAAATAGATGTCGTCTAGACGGTCAATTTTTATCATCTCTTCTTCCTTCTGCTCATTGAAGATGCCTATCGTCAGACTCCTCTTAGAGTTGAAACGCAGGCGGCAGATTGGTTTCCTATTGTTGTCATCAACGAGAATGGCGCAGTACGTCTGGGAGTCACGCATCTGTACACGCTCTACCGGCAACACACCACGAACTATAGCCCGCACTATGTAAAACCCCTCAGTCTCC
This sequence comes from uncultured beta proteobacterium, assembly GCA_903903735.1. Taxonomy (GTDB): domain Bacteria; phylum Pseudomonadota; class Gammaproteobacteria; order Burkholderiales; family Burkholderiaceae_B; genus Zwartia. The sequence continues at coordinate 1,469 of CAIUZV010000366.1, forward strand.
TCACGAGTCGTAATTACATTGGAAACTGGTTCTTCTGCGATAGCCGTCACAGCCGCAACAGTGGATTTCTCCGCAGGCGTCGTCGGAGGAATGTCCATCGCACCCTTCAGACGCTCATTAATCTTCTCGGAAATCAACTGCTCGAAGGCTCTCTTCGTGATGGTCGTAAACTGATCGCGTATAGCGGAGGTGACACGTTTGTTTTCAATCAGGTCAGCCGCAATGAGGCGTACGAACTCTTCGGGAGGCTCCGTTACCCACGAATTAAGTTTGTTCTTCACCAGTCTCGCGTATTTAAGGTCGTTGGCGTTAGAAAGGATAGAGTCTAGGTCGAATGCCGACTTGGCAAACTTTTTTAACTCCTCTACGTCGCGTTCCTTGAAGTTGAGCAGATTGAACTCGAAAAAGGGTTTCTCGTCCATCTTGTTCGGCTGCTCAAGGTCGGAGAAAAACTTGTACTCGATACCGTTTGTAAGCACCCCGAAGCGCACGGACGTGACATGGAAGTATCGAAACAGTTGTCCGGCGTGATTGATGTTGAGCGAGTCGCCAGATTTCTTGCATTCAAAGAGCATTATTGGAGAGCCGTCTTTCAGAATAGCGTAGTCGACCTTCTCGCCTTTCTTAGTACCGACGTCCGATACATATTCCGGCGTGACCTCGAGCGGATCGAAGACGTTGTAGCCGAGCAGCTGGATAAGCGGCATGATCATGGAGTTCTTGGTCGCTTCCTCTGTCTTTATCAAATCGAGTGTCTTTTCAAGGCGACCGGCTAAAGCTCGCAGGCTATCTATCATATCCATACGTAATCTCTCTTATTTTTTGTTAATACGACATGTTGCGTCTTTAGTTTTTGAGGCAAGTTTGCGCGTTTTTGCTTTTAGATTCGCAGCCATATTGGCAAGACTCAAGCGTAGCATGGACGAGCCGTAGCAATATTCTCAGGGTCTCCACTCTGCTGGTCGAAGCAGCGATAATGATGACCTGTTTTTAACCGTTGTGTCGGTATTTTCGGCGGAGTAAGACATTTATGGACAAACTTGTGCGTCATTACGGGACTGGATCGTTAAATTGATCCATGCACACACCCCACCCTTTGTTGATTTACACCAACTGACACCCCACCGTACCCCCACCCGCGTAAATCGACGGCTTCACTGTGCCGGGCTATGCACTGTATTTTGCTCAAACGAAACTGTTCGGAATACGCCCGCCCCCGGTTGAAAACGGTCTGGAACTGGTGGGTCGGTCGCTAGGAAAACACCCCCCGTTTGTTTTCTGTGCAAAAAAAGGGGGGGATATATATTTTTAAAACTTACTGTTTTTACACACTGCTCGGGCGTTTTGATGCAAGCGTTAAAAAGCCACCCGAAGCCGGCTGGCGATCTCACGCAGAGAAACCTTGTCGCGCAGATGCCAGCGTCGTATTACGCTCAATATTGCCATGTCAATCACTCCAAATCTCCCGCTCAGCACCCCGAGCAGGTCAGTGTTCTACATGGGTCAATATTCGATGCAAATTACCCCTCCAGTGGGTCAATTTTCGGTGCAAATTAACAGCAGGACTCACCCCCGCATCAAGGCTACCAGCCACAACGCCTCAAACGTCACCAAGTGGTATCTATGATTTGTTGCCTTTCCCGAGCAAAGATAGCTAGTCCTGATTTCTACACTTATTGCTCCGACTCTCCAAAGACAAAGGAAACACAGAAACAAACGCACTTAGAGTCTATTGCGACCCTCTACGCAGGGTTCAGTGCTAGACTTTGGTGAGGAATTCGGTGGGTCAAGTGCCATTAGTCTTGATTATCATTCTCGTAATTGGAGTAGTTGCTACCTTTCATGACACAAAAAATACTCGTGAAAAACCGAGCTTTTAAATGAGTGCTGCGGACGAGGCAAGCCATGGCAACGTTACGAACTAGAGTTTTAATGGCAAGTTTAGGGATGAATGTTTGGCAATGAACTCGTTTCATAGCCGAAAGCATGCAAAGGTTTTAATCGTGCAGTGACGGGAACATTACAATACGATCAGACCGCATTCAAGTTTGGATTATCAAACGCCGCTGGAGTACGTATCTGGATGGAAAAGCAGTTCAACAACCGGAGCTTTCGTTTCTAAATGAAGATGGTCCGATAAAACCAGACAGGTCATCCTCGGTTTCATAATATTTCTACCCCCGTCGCCCTTAAAAATAGCACGATTCGGCTCCTTAGTTCATTAAGCTTTAATAGATCAAGGGATATTTATGGCGGCGCCTTCAACTAGTTACTTTCCTCTTACGAGCGACCCACTGATCAATGGGATGACAACTGGTTACTCATGGTTGCTGGATTCTTCACGCGAATTAGATTTCTCTATATCGAACGGTTTCAACGGTGAGTCTTGGATTTCACCCTATTCCGTTGCGATTCATTACGCTGCAGCTCTTAGCACAGTCTCTATTTATGCAAATATTGACTTTAATTATCTTGATTACTACACAAATCCCTCTGCATCAGTATCTTGGGGCAGTGAATTAAATCTTTCACTCAGTCAAACAGGTAGCTTTCCGTTTAATAGTAGTAGTACTTGGGCAATTGGGTTTTTCCCCAACTCTGCTTATGACACCTACTTTTATCCTGGCGCTTCCGGCGACATTTATTTAAATATTAGTAGTCCTGCAAATACGCTACCAAGCTACGAGCCTGGATCACAGGGTTGGTTTTTGTTGCTTCATGAGATTGGTCACACTTTAGGTCTGAAGCACCCCCACGATGATGGAGGAACTGGACGTCCAACTTTCACACAACTCGGCATTGAGTGGTTGGACAAAGATTGGGCCACCATGATGTCATATAACGACGATGGCAGTTGGAACGATTTCTCATGGGATCCTGCCACTCCCATGATCCTTGATGTTTTAGCGTTGCAGTATTTGTACGGAAAAAATTTAACGTATAGAGCTGGAGACAGCACTCATAACCTGAGTGAAACTAACTTTTACTCCACTCTCTGGGATGCAGGTGGTACAGATACCTTAGATGCTTCGGGTGCCTTGGGTGGTTGGAAAATTTTCTTACCGGAAATTTCTATATCAACTTTAGTGGATACCAAGGTTGGTGTGGCAGCGCCAACAGGACTCGCTGCTCAAACGCTAGTATGGCTAGCAGGAGATTATGAAAATGTTATTGGATCCGAATTTGCTGATGTTATCGAAGGAAACCTTTTTGATAATTTTATAAATGGTGGTTCTGGCAATGATGTCATGTACGGTGGTGCAGGTAATGACACTTTTGACTGGGACTCCACTAAGCGCAGTGGCAACGACACAATGTACGGTGGTTTTGGTGATGATACATATGTATTGAATAGCGCGACTGACAGTGTAATTGAGTCTTCTGGTGAGGGTTCAGATAGTGTCTTTGCCAACTTCACTTACAGTCTGACAACGGCCTCTCATATCGAAGGTCTCAAGTTGTTTGGTACTGACAATATCAACGCTACAGGAAATGATTTATCAAATCTTCTGTCCGGGAACAGCGGTAACAACGTCTTAACTGGAAATGCTGGTTTAGACACCTTTGTTTTCAGATCTACCGGAAACGGAGTAGATAATATTGCGGATGCTTCTGTTGGCGAAATCATTCAGATTTTTGGGGCTAGTTTTAACGGGTCAGTAGCTGAAGGGAATGGATCTACATTAGGCTTAAATCAAATTCAAGTTAAAAGAAGCGGAGGTGTTACAACTCTCAATATCGGGACTGACAGTATTGTCGGAGCCGACATCGAAATTTTATTAATTGGTAACTATAGTGCAGGTCAATTTTTAGCCTCAGGTCAAGATATTACAATTTTGTCCTCTCCGATCGCTGACACAACTGCTCCCTTGGTCTCCACCTTCAGTCCTACTGATGGAGCAACCGGTGTTGCTGTGGGCAACAACATTGTCTTGACGTTTAACGAAGCGATCAAGAAGGGAACGGGAACAATATTCTTGCGCTCAGGGTCTGCAACTGGAACGATTGTTGAACAGTTTGATGCTGCGAGCAGCGCTCGTATCACGGCATCTGGATCCACGCTCACGATTGATCCGACCAGTAACCTTGCGAACAACACCCAGTATTTTGTGACCTTTGCCTCAGGGACTGTAAAAGATACGGCTGGCAATAATTACGCTGGCATCTCTACCTACGACTTCAGGACAGTTGCACCTGCTGACACTGCGGCTCCCTTGGTCTCCACCTTCAGTCCTACCGATGGAGCAACCGGTGTTGCCGTGGGCAACAACATTGTCTTGACGTTCAACGAGGCGATCAAGAAGGGAACGGGAACAATATTCTTGCGCTCAGGGTCTGCAACTGGAACGATTGTTGAGCAGTTTGATGCTGCGAGCAGCGCTCGTATTACGGCATCTGGATCCACGCTCACGATTGATCCAACGAATAATCTGGCAAACAGCATCCAGTACTTTGTGACCTTTGCCTCAGGGACTGTAAAAGATACGGCTGGTAACAATTACGCTGGCATCACTACCTACGACTTCAAGACAGTCGCACCTGCTGACACCACGGCTCCCTTGGTCTCCACCTTCAGTCCTACTGATGGCTCAACCGGTGTTGCTGTGGGCAACAACATTGTCTTGACGTTTAACGAGGCAATTCAAAAGGGTACTGGCATCATTTACCTGCGCTCAGGCTCTGCAACAGGCTCAATCGTTGAGCAGTTTGATGCTGCGGGCAGCGCACGTATCACGGCATCTGGATCCACGCTCACGATTGATCCAACGAATAATCTGGCGAACAACACCCAGTACTTTGTGACCTTTGCTTCAGGTGCCGTCAAGGATATTGCCGGAAATAACTACGCTGGCACCAGCATATACGACTTCAAAACAGTTACAGCATCAACACCGACAGTAGGCTTTACGACGAACTTTTTGGATATTGTTGAGGGGAATAGTGGCTCAAAATTGGCTCAACCAACAATTGAACTCTCATCAGTTAATGCAACACCAATCACCGTTTTGTATACAACAACGCTGAAATCTTTTGGTAGCGCCACGGCTGGTAGCGATTACACCGCCACGACTGGCAGTATTACTTTTGCCCCAGGTGAGACCGTCAAACCAATCTCAATTCCAATTTTTGGTGACGTACTTTATGAAGCTAAAGAAACGTTCTACGTGGACATTACAGGGGCTAGTGGCGCAACAGTAGTAGAAAATGGTGCGGAAGGATTACGAAATAGCTGGGTCTTGATAAATATCGGCAATGACGACCTCAGTCCAACACCGACAGTAGGCTTCACGAAGAATTTTTTGGATATTGTTGAGGGTAATAGTGGC
>CAIUZV010000367.1 GCA_903903735.1 uncultured beta proteobacterium
AATCAGTTGTAAGGTCTTCATGCGCGTAAACGATCCAAGGCATCCTGCAATCTGTCGACGCCCCAGACCTCGAGACCTTCGATCGCTTGTCGTGGAGCATTCGCTTTGGGAATGATTGCAATCGAAAAGCCAAGTTTGGCCGCTTCACGCAGACGTTCCTGTCCCCTCGGGGCGGGGCGCACTTCGCCAGCAAGTCCGACTTCGCCAAATGCAAACAGCCCTTTGGGTAGGGGCCTATCCCGTAAAGACGAAATGATCGCCAGCAAAACAGCTAAATCTGCAGCAGGTTCTGTAATACGGACGCCACCGACCGCATTCACAAAAACATCTTGATCAGATGTCGATACGCCCGCATGCCGATTCAACACGGCCAATAACATTGCGAGGCGGTTGCCCTCTAGTCCCACGGATAAACGACGAGGATTCGGGACATGCGCCGTATCCACCAAGGCTTGTATTTCTACCAGCAAGGGACGGGTCCCCTCTTGAGTCGCCATCACGCAGGACCCAGACACTTGGGCAGAATGTTGCGACAAAAAGAGCGCGGAAGGGTTCGCAACCCCCTTCAAGCCGCGATCAGTCATGGCAAAAACGCCTAACTCGTTGACCGCACCAAAACGATTCTTGAAAGCACGTACTAAACGAAAGGACGAATGCGTGTCCCCCTCAAAATAGAGCACAGTGTCCACAATATGCTCCAGCACGCGAGGGCCTGCTAGGGTGCCGTCTTTCGTGACATGGCCGATCATCACAATCGGAATACCTGCCTGCTTGGCCAAGCGCGTCAGTTGCGCCGCGCATTCTTTTACCTGAGACACCGATCCGGGTGCGGCACTCAGTTCGCTGGAGTACACGGTTTGAATGGAATCGATGACCGCGACAGCAGGCTTTTGCTCTAGAAGAGCTGCCTGAATGGCCTCAAGACGAATTTCTGCAAATAAATCGACCGAACCACCCGATAGTCCCAAGCGACGCGCACGCAGCGCGACCTGCTCGGCCGACTCTTCACCCGTCACATACAGCACGCGCGACGCGCCGGACATCGCCACTAAAGCCTGCAGCAAGAGCGTTGACTTCCCAATACCTGGGTCCCCACCGATCAACACAACGGCGCCCGCGACCAACCCACCACCCAGCACTCGATCAAACTCTGGAATCCCGGTGGACATCCGGGGCAACTCGAGTGCCTCGACGTCAGAGAGACTTCGCAACGGGCTGGCCGTCGCGAGCGGCGCATAGCGGTGCTGCTCGGCCTGGGACGACGCCCCCGTGTCACGCGACTCTTCTAGGGTATTCCAAGCGTGGCAATGGGGGCACTGCCCGAGCCATTTGGGACTGATGCCACCACATTCGGAACACGCAAAGATAGTTTTAATTTTGGCCATGAAAAACCCTGGCGCGCCATGCGCCTAAGACTGGTAGTCTAACGCAGGGGGGCTTCTAAACGTGCCCTACACTGCGACTTGCACGTCCTGATAAAGCTTAAGCATAATTTACCCATGGCTGTCGATCATTACGAGAACTTCCCCGTGGCGTCCTGGCTACTGCCCAAGCGGCTGCGCCCCGCCGTCGTGGCCATCTATCGCTTCGCCCGTAGCGCCGACGATATCGCTGACGAGGGAGACGCCCTTCCCGCGCAACGCTTAGCAGCGCTTGCGCAATATCGCCTTGCGCTGACCGTGCTGGCAGCGGGCGACCATGACAGCGCGCGCTTACCGGACGGGCTACGCGAGATTTTCTTGCCACTTGGCCGAGCCATCCAAGAACATAGCCTGCCTTTTCAGCCTTTTTTTGACTTATTAACAGCCTTTGAGCAAGACCTGACCCAGGCACGTTATCCCAACCACGTTGCCGTCATGGCGTATTGCCGGCTGTCGGCAAACCCCGTCGGCTTGCTCATGCTGCATCTGTACAAGACAACCGATGCGCGCTCGATCGAACAGTCAGACGCCATTTGCAGCGCATTACAACGCATCAATTTTTTACAAGACGTGGCAATTGACTGGAACAACAACCGCGTCTACTTGCCAGGCGACGCCCTCGCGCACTTTGGTGTGTCCGAAGAAACGATTGCACAAGGCGAATGCACGCAAGCTTGGTGCAATCTCATGGCCGAGCAGGTCAAAGAATGCCGCGCATTGTTACACTTTGGCTATCCACTCGGCCGACGTCTGCCGGGCCGAATCGGGCTCGAGCTTCGTCTGATCGTTCAAGGTGGTTTAAAAATTCTTGAAAAAATTGAACAAGTAGAGTTTGATGTATTCACTCGGCGGCCCATTTTGCGGCCCACAGACTGGATAACAATGTTTTGGCGAGCACTTTGGCGATAACTCAATGACTCCAAGCGAATACTGTCAAGAAAAAGCGGCAAAAAGCGGCTCGAGCTTTTACTACGCTTTTCTTTTTCTTCCACCGGATCGGCGCCTGGCCATCACGGCGCTTTACGCGTTTTGCCGCGAAGTGGATGACGTGGTCGACGAATGCACGGATCCTTCTATTGCCCGCATCAAGCTTGCTTGGTGGCGCACGCAAGTCGAAGCGATGTATCAAGACAAAGCAGAACACCCCGTTACCCAGGCACTCACACCTTGGCTCGCACCTTTTCAGATCACGCGCGAGCGTCTCTTGGCCATCATTGATGGCATGGAGATGGATCTCGATCAAACACGTTATTTAGATTGGCCGGCACTCGAGAAGTATTGCTGGCATGTGGCCGGCGTAGTGGGTGAACTTTCTGCTGGAATTTTTGGTGTGCAAAGTCCTGCCACCCTGAACTACGCCAGCAAACTAGGCATTGCCTTTCAATTAACCAATATCATTCGCGATGTGGGTGATGATGCGCGCCGTGGTCGCATCTATCTTCCAATCAGTGATCTACAAAAATTTGATGTGCGTGCCGCCGACATCTTGAACAGTCAATATTCAGAAAAATTTGCAGCACTCATGGCCTTCGAAGGCACGCGCGCCCGCACGCTGTATCGTCAAGCGATCGAAGCTCTTCCCCCACAAGAGCAGCGCGCACAGCGCCCAGGTCTGATGATGGCAGCAATCTATTATGCGTTGCTCAATGAAATCGAGCACGAAAATTGGCAAGTGTTAGATCAGCGCATCTCCTTAACGCCTTTGCGTAAGCTTTGGCTAGCCTGGAAAAATTTTGTCGGGGCGGGACGCAGCGTCGTCAAACAAATCCGACGGACGGAAACCCGCACGTGAATGTCGCGGTGATTGGTGCTGGCTGGGCTGGACTCGCTGCGGCCGTCGCACTCAAACAATCAGGGGCTCAGGTCACGGTTTTTGAAGCATCTGGCACGCCAGGTGGTCGCGCACGCGGCGTGACCGATCTTCAGTTAGGCATCATCGATAACGGTCAACACCTGATGCTCGGCGCCTACACCGAATCTCTCGCTCTCATCAAGCAACTCTCCCCCAAACGCGCAGAACACGAATTGTTATTGCGTCTCCCGCTGACGCTAGAAAGTGCCGACGGGAGTTTTCGCTTACGCGCACCCCAGTTGATCGCCCCCTTCCACCTTGTTTGGGCGTTGAGCTTTGCTCGAGGCCTCACGATCAGTGAGCGGGCGTCTGCGTTACGTATGGCGGGAGCCATACGCCTAAAGGGTTGGCAAGCTCTGGCGAACCAAAGCGTGCGCGCCTTGCTTGACCAATACAAACAGTCTGATACGCTCATTCGCAAGGTTTGGGAGCCGCTTTGTTTAGCAGCACTGAACACTCCGCTTGAGCAGGCCTGCGCACAACTATTTCTTAATGTGTTGCGTGACGGATTAGGCGGTACTCGGAGCGACTCGGATCTGATTGTGCCGCGCGTTGACCTGTCGACTCTTTGGCCCACCGTCGCCGCGCAGCACGTCACCATGCGTGTCCGCCATATCGTCCGAACGCTGCAGATACACGCGGATGGCGTTGACGTGGATCATGAGCGCTTTGATGCCTGCGTGCTTGCCGTTCCGCCCTATGCCGCACGACGCATTCTTGCTGAATGTCTCGACGATCGCAACGCTGCCATCACGGCATTGCGTCAACGTCTAGAGGGCTTTGACTATCGCGCGATTGCAACGCTTACTCTGCAGCTCGAAAAGTCCTGGTCAATCCCCGTGCCGATGATGATGCTTGATGAAAACAGCGCGTCGCATCAGTATGGTCAATGGATCTTTCGTCGTCCGGATCATTCCGATCAAGTGACGGTTGTGGTCAGTGACGCACCAGACTTGCTCAAGATCGATCGCGATGTACTCGTCGAAGCTATTTCCACGCAGATACGCACGCAATGTCAACGACACCCCAACGCGATCGACACCCTTCCACCTGTGATTCACCATCGACTGATTGTCGAGAAGCGCGCAACCTTTGATGCACGCGTAGGGCTGCACAGACCCTCAACTACCACTCCGTGGCCCAGACTCACGTTAGCCGGCGATTGGACCGATACCGGCTACCCCGCGGTGCTCGAAGGCGCTGTGCGAAGCGGCTTACGCGCCGCGAAGATACTGCTGCAAAACCAAACTATCCACGCAGAGACTGCACAGTAAGCAAACCTAGAAAGGTCAAGATCAACGACCCTAATAGGCTGCCACCCGCGTACAGCGCGGCCATCGCCAAGCGTCCTTCTTCAAGCAGAGCGAAGGTCTCTGCCGAGAAAGTAGAGAATGTGGTCAATCCCCCAAGCAAACCGGTCACAATAAACAAGCGCCAGAAAGGCGGCAACGCGGGAAGCGTCGCAAAAAAACCGAATGCCAAACCGACTAGATAAGCACCCACAAGGTTAGCGACGAGGGTACCCCAAGGCATCACACCGTTCGGTTGATTGAGCCAGACCGCCAAGACCCAGCGTAACCAGGCCCCCACGGCAGCGCCTGCACCAACCGCAAAGAAATGTCCAGGCGTTAGATACTGCACCGTCAGACGCTCGCATGCTCAGTAATGTATGCACGCACGCTTGCGACATCACATGGCAATACAGTCACTTTTTGCGGCAAGGACTCTAGGCCTTCCAAACCGGCTGGCACCGGTGCGGGCATGCCAAGCGCCTCTTGAATCACCTCGGAGAACTTGGCAGGCAGCGCAGTTTCGAGTACGAGCATGGGGATCCCTGGCTCGACATAACGGGCCGCAACCTTCACGCCATCTGCCGTGTGCGGATCAATCAGCATGCCCGTTTTTTCTTTGACAGAACGAATCGTGTCGAGACGATCTTGGTGAGTACTGAAGCCGGCGACAAACCCATAGTCGCGCTCGAACTCTGGCAAATATGAGGAC
>CAIUZV010000368.1 GCA_903903735.1 uncultured beta proteobacterium
AAGGTTTGAGGTTGGGTAGTAGTACTGCAGGACACCAACGTCCGCAGCAAAGCCTTTTGACCATTCATGTTTAAAGCCTGCGTAGAAATCCATTTCGATGGGTGCTGACGCACTGTTTCCAACAGTGGATGCTGCGTCGGAGATCCAACTGATCGAGGAGTTCCAGTTGCCGACATAAAAGCCGCTCGAGTGTGCGTAATCAAAGCCACCCTGAATCGCTGGCTGGAAATTAGATTGGGAGATGCCGCGATAACGGTAGTCGTTAACCAGGGTGACGTTTGCGGTGAAGGGGCCTGGCGCGGCAGCCTCAGGGGCAGCAGCAGGGGCCGTTTGTGCAGAAACGGTTGAACTCAGGCAGCTAGCCGCGAGGACTGCTGTGGCTAACGCCGAGGCGGAGAATGCGTGCAATTTGGTCATAAGGCCCCCGATAGGTTGAAAAGACATCATGTGAGCTTTTCAATAAGCAAATCCCATGCCAGCCTTTGGCCGCCATGGGATGCTGTTTACTTCGAGGGTAGAGCGGGCGGTGCAAGATAAACATGCACCAAGATAACAAGATCGACGCACCAGATTAGTGCATCGATCTCATGAACATTAATCGGCGGTCATTTTGGTACGCACGATCACGTCTTTCCACTTGGCGGTCTCAGCCTTGATAAACGCGCCATATTCTTCGGGTGTGCTGCCAACCACGATGGTGGCTTCATCCAAGATGCGCTTGTTGACGTCAGGCATCGCCAAGACCTTTTTGACGTCTGCCGACACCTTGTCAACAATTGCTTTGGGCGTCCCTGCTGGGGCCAAGAAGCCAAACCATGCAGTGATCTCAAAGCCTTTTACGCCGGACTCGATCATGGTGGGTACTTGCGGCATTGTGGGTGAGCGTACGTCGCTTGTAATCGCGAGTGCCTTAAGTTTTCCAGCTTTTAAGTGCGGCAAAAGAACAGGTGTATTGTGAATCAGGATATCGATCTGGCCGCCGAGTCCATCGGTAGTCATTTGAGCGCTGGACTTGTAGGGGATACCGTTGAGCTGAATGCCTGCGACGAGGTTCAACAGTTCGCCTGTCAGGTGTTGCGTTGTCCCTGGGCCCGCTGTGCCGTATGTGATTTTTCCAGGATTCTTCTTTGCTAAGGCAATCAACTCTTGAATGTTGTTAGCGGGGTAGTTGGGCAATACGGTGATCCAGTTAGGAGTCTTGGTCGCTAGACTGACTGGCGTCAAATCCTTCTCAGGATTGAACGTCATTTTGGTTGGCATCAAACTTGGCGCCACCGCAATTGGGCCGATTGTGTTGTACAGAAACGTATAGCCATCTGGAGTTGCTTTGGCCACGCGATCGGCGCCAATGAGGCCGCCCGCACCGACGATGTTTTCAACCACAACAGGCTGGCCCCACATCTCGCTGAGCTTCTGACTAAACAAACGAATTTGCCCATCAGGGGCGCTGCCTGGGGGCGCGGGAACGATCATTCGCACCGTTTTTTCAGGCCACTTGTTTTGGGCCCAAGCATTGTCTGTGGCCATGAGGCCGTAGCCTAGCGCACTAGCCGCCAGTGCAAAGGATAAGCCGCGGTTAAGAATTTTTTTCATGTTGTCTCCGTAAGCTCAGCAGAATTGACTGATTGTTAAGTTTAAACGCCCAATATAGCCTAGGGCACCGCTCGCTTTCCCTAAGAAAAGCGAGTAGTGCCCTAGGCTTAGCGGGACGAATCCCGCTTAAGAATGTCTGGATTATGCTCGCCAAGCTTAGGCGGCTTGCGACCCGCCTGTCCTGGGGTGGCTGACAACTTAATCGGAATCCCTAGCCCGCGATAATCGGACCGAGTAACCAGCATGTCACGTGCTGCTGTATGCGCTTGTCCAAGCGCCTCGGCGACGTTGTGTACGGGACCTGCCGGAATGCCGACCTCCATCAAGCTGGCGCACAACTCAGCACGCGTGAAGGGCTTGAGGGCCTCATCTATTTGTTTGTGCAAGATATCACGGTGTTCAATACGACTGACATTCGTTTGAAAGCGTTCGTCTGTAGCGAGATCACTACGACCAATTTTTTTACAGAATTTTACGAATTGTGCATCGTTGAGGATGCCTAAAAACATCTGCCCATCCCCGACATCAAATCGGTTATAGGTCGGTATATTGGGATGCGCGTTACCCCACAGGCCGGGCGTTTTTCCGGAAGCCATCCAGTTCACGGCATGGGGAATTAATAGACTGAGCGCAGTATCAAACAACGTCGCATCGACCCGCTGGCCATGTCCGATTCGCGCACGCGCGAGAAGCGCCATGGTGATCCCTGCAAACGCGTTATAGCCTGTGACAATGTCGACAATGGGAATGCCAGTGCGCATCGGACCTGAGCGCGCATCCCCGTTAATACTCATCAGACCACACATCGCTTGCAGCACGGCGTCGTAACCTGGCATGCCTCCCAGCGGTCCTGTCGCGCCAAAACCCGAGATGCCACAATAAATCAGTTGCGGAAATTTCTTTGACAAATATTCGTCATAACCAAGCCCCCATTTCTCCATGGTGCCCGGCACAAAGTTTTCAATCAGCACATCCGCCTGAACCAAAAGCGCTTGAATCACAGCGCGATCGTCGTCCTTGCTCAAGTCGAGCTCGAGACTACGTTTGCCTCGATTCAGCGCTGAAAAATAGGCTGCTTGACCGGGTTCAATGAAGGGGGGGCCGAGGTGTCGGGTCTCATCGCCCAGGCGTGACTCCACCTTGATAACATCGGCGCCATGATCCGCCAACATTTGCGAGCACAGTGGTCCGGCGACCACTCTAGAAAGATCGAGTACCCGAACGCCCGCTACCGATCCTGTTGCATGCGCGCTATCTAACCATGCGTGAGGATAGTGGGGGGCGTTCATACGAATTAGCCTCGACTTGGAAGTTGAACGATCGCTGTCCCTAATACGGACAGCTCATTGGTTTGATTGTGCGCTTCCTGTGAAATCGCCACAAGATGTTTGTCACCCTCTTTGTATTTACGGGTGACCTTTGCTTTGATGAATAACATATCCCCCGCTGGATTATGCCGTCGAATTTTGCAGTCGGCTTGTCGTAAGAAACCATCGTCGCCCATCCAATTGGTCAGCTGGTGCATGAGCCAGGAGCTACGCTCAGGGCCATAGTCATAAGCACCTGGGGCACCCACCTCAAGAGCGAACTCCTCTTCCCAATGGACGCGCTCCGGAACATCCGGAACACCAAACCGATTTTTGATCCCAACACCTGGGTGGGCGTCAATGAGTTGCCAGGCAAGTTTGTTTGCGCGGATGTATAGCCCGCCCCAGCCTTGCGCGTAAGCAATGAAGCCTGTGACCGTCATGGGCCCTTTAAACAAAACAGGAAGATCTTCACCTTCGGTTACGTCCTCCCAATAGCGAGGAGTGGCGCCACGAATCTCCTCATTGGCATAGAGCTTATAGGCCTCCTTAATTTCCTCGTCTGTGTAGGCGACATCGCCTTTCTCAGCCAGTGCCTTGTACTTGGTGCCCTTTTCACGCGCGTGATCGCGCTCGGTGCGGAAGCACCAGCTATCGGCCTCTGCCAACTTGTCGCCGGATTGATTGAAGAAATCGACGTGATAAATTTGTTGGATCGCTTTGCCGGCAAAACGCGTTTCGTGCTCGATACAATCTTTAAGATACGCTTCTGTGCTGATTACATCATTGCGTTGGGCA
>CAIUZV010000369.1 GCA_903903735.1 uncultured beta proteobacterium
AACATCCGAACCGTTAGAGCAATCCTTGATTCGCTTTCTCAGACTGCGCAAGCGCAAAGGTCAGCGTCCACAAGAAAAAGTCGTAGGCAGTCCGTCCAATCATCGAGTCAACAACTCTTAAAGCTTCTCAATATGCCGGCGTTTAACTCGATCACGTTTGTATGGCCATGGATGCTGTGGCTTTTATTGCTTATTCCGCTTTGCGTTTGCATCTATTTGTTCGTTGTGATCAGACGTCGGAAATCCAATTCACTCCAGGCATCGACCTCGACCACTCTTCGTGTCTCCTCACCTGTACATCGCTACCTGTGCAATATCCTGTTGTTACTCGGATTAAGTTTTTTGATTGTTTGTCTGGCACGACCTAAAGCGTCAATGCTGCTGCCCACGCGGATCGACAGTATTATGATTGCCGTCGATACCTCCGGTAGTATGCAAGCCGATGATATTGCGCCAAGTCGAATCGAGGCAGCGAAAACGACCATTAAGCAGTTCATCGCCGCTCAACCCACACAGGTAAAACTTGGGATCGTCACGATTGCGAGTACGGCTGCTCTGATACAAGCCCCTACCGCCGACAGGGACGAACTCAATCGCGTCATTGAGAACCTGCCCCTTCAAGCCGGATCGGCACTAGGAAGCGGCATTCTGATTGCACTGACAGAGCTCATCCCAGGCACGGGGATCGATGTGCAAAAGATCTTGACCGAGTCCAACCAATCGACCGGGCCCACCGATTCGGGCACACCGCTTGACATGATCAAGAGACCGAAAGAGTCCGCTAGACTCGAGCCCGGTTCAAATAAATCAGTGGCGATTGTTTTACTCAGTGACGGCGACAGTAATTTTGGACCAGACCCAATCAAAATGTCACAGCTTGCTGCAGATCTTGGCGTGCGCATTTATACCGTTGGCATCGGAACGCCCGCAGGCGCGGTGCTCAAGTTGCAAGGCATGTCTGCACGCGTGAAGCTCAATGAATCGAACTTAAAACAAATCGCTGAAAATACCTTTGGCATCTATTACCGCGCTGCCACGGAAGTCGATATTCAACAAATCTATCGCGCGCTCTCTGCATCCATTCGCTTAGAAAAGCACCAGACCACAGAGATCTCTGCGCTATTTCTCGGGTTAGGACTGCTTTTAGTTTTAGCTGCCTGCCTTGCGTCGTTCAGTCGCAACGGGAGAATTGTTTAGTCTAGTTAGGCAAAGCAGCGGGGTAGAAGCCGTCGACGAAGAACTAGCGTCCCGTTTGACGGCTTAACGTCCCTGGTCGTCTCGAAGCAATTGAAGCCATCGAGACCGCATCGCTGCTCAACGTATCGAGGTGCTTTGACATACAACTCGCTGCAAGCTCTTGGTTCATTTCTAATATCCCACGCAACACCATTTCGTGCTCTTGAATCGAAATTGCCATTAAGCCCGCGTGGAAGGTCACCTCTTTACGGTACGCCTCTAAGCGATTGCGTAAACCTAAGGTTTGTTCTTGTAGATGGCGATTATGACTGGCACCATAGATACACTCATGGAATTTTGCATTCGCTCGATAGAAAGCCTCCGGGTCATCGCGCTCTGCTGCATCGATACACTCTTGATGCGCTTGCGTTAACGCCTGTCGATCTTGAGCGTTATGCCGACGCGCAGCGAGACTTGAGCACGCTGCCTCAAGAAACCCCATCACTTCAAACATTTCGATCACGCGCGCGGTGTCGAGCTGAATGACAAACGCACCTTGTCTTGGTTTGATTTCGATCGCGCCCCGCGCTGCGAGCTGGCGTAAAGCCTCTCGAACCGGCGTACGGGAAGCACCAAAACGGTGACAAAGCCACTCCTCTTCTAGGTGCATACCTGGAGGCAATTTTCCGTTACCGATCTCAAGCGAAAGCGCCTCAACAATCGAGATTGACAGAGGTCGCTTCGCGCTCGTAGGGTGCGCTAAACCTTCAGACTTAGGCATATCAACATCAAAGGCGGAAGAGGGTTTAAACATATATCGTGCCTTTTACTTAGGCACCAGTCCGGTGCATTTCTAAAAGTACAACAAAAAACTAGTCCCTTGTGCTCCAGCAATGTGCATCATGTATTTCGATCAAAATCAGCCATCAGCACGCGACCGAAAAATTTCTCTTGACGTATACATGATATTTGTTAGCGTGATGGCGTACAACCCCTCACCTTTCCCTGCTCAAAAGGAATGCCCATGTACCAGACACGTCGAAGCTTCATTAAATTAGCTGGCGCTAGTAGCGCAATTGCGGCTCTCGGTATTTCCGCACCGAGTATTGGTCAAAGTGCAAACAAGATTACCTTTACCACGTCATGGTTACCTGAAGGTCCTAACCTTTTTGCCTATGTCGCTCGAGATAAAGGGTTTTGGAAAAGCAATGGGCTTGATGTCACGGTCGCACGTGGCTCGGGTTCGGGCCCAACCGCACAAGCCGTGGGTGCGAACACCTTTATGTTTGGCATGGGTGCGACGCCAACGGTGATGGTCCAAGCTGCAAAGGGACTTCCCATCACGTCTATTGCACAGCTCAATTACGATGCCCTGATGGGTGTGGGCGTGTTAGCAAGTTCGCCTATCAAAACGCCAAAAGACCTCGAAGGAAAAAAGCTGGGAGCAAGCGTCGGCTCCGGTGAATATCCATTCCTACCGCTGTACGCAAAAAAAGCTGGTTTTGACTTCAGCAAAGTCACGCTCGTACAGTTGGACTCTAAAGTTCGAGACAGATCGCTAATTGAGAAACTTGTTGATGGCGTTGCTGCCTTCGGATCAAGCACCATTCCCTCCCTTGCCTCCAACGGCGTCGATGTACGTTTTATGCTGTTTAAAGCAGCAGGGCTTGAGTTTTACGGGCAGTCATTAATCACCCAAACAGCGCGAATCAAAGCCGAACCAGCGATGTGCCAAGCTTTTGTAAACGGTGCGATGCAGGCTATTCAATTTGTGATGACGAATCCCGACGAGGCATTGGCTATATTTCTAAAAGCAAACGATGAAGTCGCAATGACTGCCTCTGGAAAAAACTACGCGCGAATCGGTCTTGGCTTGACCAACTTAACAAATCTTGTCCCAGAAGTAACCAACAACGGACTAGGCTGGGCAGATCCGGCGAAAATGAAAAGCCAGGCAGAGATCGTGCTTGAGTTTGCTGCGGGTCAAGGCGCAAAACTACCAGAGATGAGCTCGCTGTTTACCAATCAGTTCGCTGGAAAAATAAAACTGTCAGAGGCGCAGCTTACTCAGGCCAAAAAGATGGTTGAACCGTACCGCAAATATGTTGCGTCATAGTGTTGCCTTAAACAGCAAAACGTATCGAAGGTAATGAGGGCGTACATGCATTACATCTCTGCAACGGATGTCGGAAAGACCTACCAATCTCCCAGCGGCCCCGTCCCCGCGGTCGCTGGGGCGACTTTCAGTGCGGC
>CAIUZV010000370.1 GCA_903903735.1 uncultured beta proteobacterium
ACCAAGCGTATTCTGAGTTTGCTCGAGGATTTGGCTGAAAACAAAACAGACGATTACGCGACGTTCTGGACCGAATTTGGTCAGGTATTAAAAGAGGGAACAGGCGAAGATTCAGGCAACATCGAGCGGATTGCAAAGTTGTTGCGTTTCGCCTCGACGCAAGTGGACTCTGATGCGCAAACGGTTACCTTGGCGGACTATGTGTCGCGCTTCAAAGAAGGGCAAGATAAGATTTATTTCGTGACGGCTGACAGCTATACGGCAGGTCGAAACAGCCCGCATCTGGAAATCTTCCGCAAGAAGGGTATCGAAGTGCTCGTGTTGTGGGATCGTGTTGATGAGTGGATGTTGTCACATCTGCGGGAGTTCGACGGTAAACAACTCGTTTCTGTCGCGAAAGGCGGCCTGGATCTGGAGGCGCTCGCGGATGAGCAGGAGAAAAAGCATCAGACTGAAGTGGCTGAGCAGTTCAAGCCCTTGGTAGAACGTCTGCAAGAGTCCTTGAAAGAGCGTGTGAAAGAAGTACGTGTCACCTTGCGCCTAGTTGACTCACCCTCATGCGTGGTGGTGGGGCAAAACGATTTGAGCCCCCATTTACAGCGCATGCTCAAAGCGGCCGGTCAGGCGGCACCGAATGTACTGCCAGTCCTTGAAATTAATCCAGAGCATGCCCTGGTCAAGCGCATACAAAGCGTGACGGATGACAGCTTCGGTGAGTGGGCGAATCTGTTGTTCGAGCAAGCCATGCTTGCCGACGGTGCGCAGTTGCCTGATCCGACGGCCTTTGTCCGGCGCGTCAATCAATTACTACTTGGGTAAGGCCTCGGCCGCCCAGTTGGCTAACTTTGCATAACGGGCCCAGTCAAACGCTGGGCCCGGATCTGTTTTGCGTCCAGGCGCAATATCGCAATGACCTCGAACAGCAGCCAAGGGATAGCGTGTGCGCAGACACGCCGTTAAGCATTTGAGCGTTTCATATTGCTGATCGGTGTAGGCAAGGGTGTCTGTTCCTTCAAGTTCTATGCCGATAGAAAAATCGTTACAGCGCTCTCTCGCGTTGTGCGAGGACACACCGGCATGCCAGGCACGCTGTTCACAGGAAACAAACTGTGTGGTGTTGCCGTCGCGCTCGACGAAGAAGTGTGCAGATACGCGCAATCCAACAATATTGACAAACCAGGGGTCTGCCGCGGTGTCTAGTTGATTTAAAAATAAATCTGCGACATAGGGCGTATTGAATTGGCCAGGCGGCAAACTGATGTTGTGTAAAACCAGTAGATCGATATTGGTGTCTGGTGGCCGGTCGTCGCAATTGGGTGACGGTTTGAGCGTGATTTGGGTCGACGGGGTAAGCCAGCCGCGTGAATCAAGGCTCCACATACAGACGCAAGTTAGCGTGGTGCGCGCGGGCCAAGGGAGGCGTGTGCTTGGCTACAAAAGCTCATGCCCTCTTTAGTGATGGCTTCGGATCCGGGAAGATGGACGCCACAGTGCGCACAACGCACCATTGCCTCTGTTTCGGAGACTCTTGGCGTATTCGCTTGTTTAGGCAGAGAATCGTTGTGCATTTTTTTTGCAGCGAGCTGGGCAAGGACACGTGTCGCGAGCAGACCACCTAAAAACGCCACAATCCAGAATAAGGTTTTTCCCATTTCAGTTTCTCTGTAAGATCACTTCGACTACAAAACGGCTACCAGTGTAGGCAAGCACGATAAAGGCAAAGCCAACCAGCGTATAGCGTAGCGCGATTCTTCCGCGCCAGCCACGTGAATAACGGCCTGCCAACAGAATACTAAAGGTAACCCAAGATAAAAGGGTGAAAATGGTCTTGTGATCTAGGGGTAGCCATTTCCCCGTCATTTGGAGGGAAATGATGGATCCTGATAGAACGGTGAACGTTAGCGCCGCAAAAGCAATCCAAATGACCCGAAACAAGATTTGTTCTTGTGCCAGAAGTGGCGGCTGTGCATCCAACAGTCGACCAATCGCATTACGGGTCTTTGTTTGAGTTGGATTAGCCTCCCTTGGAAAATGCAGACGATGATCGAGCGCTGCCATCAGCATGGCCTGTAGCGCAGAGATGGTGACCAGCGCGTAGGCGCACAAGGCAATCAATAAATGTGCTCGTAGACCCGCATCGTTTGCGTGCGCGAGCAGTTGGGTCTTTGGGAATAGGGCGGCGACCAAGCAAATCAGCGCGCCAACAGGTAAAAGCAGGAGTTGCAGTCCGTCGATCCGGATAATGAGACTTTCCAGCCAGAAAATAATCATACCGAGCCATACCGAGGCAGACAGGGCAAGAGACCAGCTTAGTTTCAGATGATTATCTTCGAGTACGGCGAAGTAAAGCGCAGCCGCGTGTAAGAGAATTGCCGATAGTAGGCCCAGACGGGCGGAGCGACCAACTTGCAGGACCGGCTCGCCCGAGGCCAATGAGCGCCAAAGTACCAAAGCCAAGATGGCGTAGGCAAATGCGGCTAAAGAGTGAAATACAATAGCGTAAGACATGTGTCTAGTGTAAAGC
>CAIUZV010000371.1 GCA_903903735.1 uncultured beta proteobacterium
GCGCATTACTGCTCAAGGCGTCAAAACATCGACTCAGGAAGTTCAGGCAGACGTCATTGTTTTTGCGACAGGCTTTGACGCGATGACGGGTTCGCTGCTCAAACTCGACATTACTGGCCGCGATAACCGCAAGCTCAAGGAATACTGGCGTGCCGGACCGCGCACCTATCTTGGCCTGCAAGTCCCAGGGTTTCCAAATATGTTCACCATTACGGGTCCTGGAAGCCCCTCTGTGCTGTGCAATATGCCGCCCGCGATCGAGCAGCACGTGGAGTGGATTACAAACTGCATCAAACATATGGAAAGCAAACACCTGGCTGTGATTGAGACGACCGAGCAATCGGGTGACTCGTGGCAAGCAGAGGTGGATCGGGCAGCCAACGCAACGCTGCTGCCCACCGTCAAGCACTCTTGGTATCTGGGTGGTAACGTCCCCGGCAAACCGCGCGTATTTATGCCCTATGCAGGGGGCCTCGCCCACTATCGCAAGATTTGCGATGACGTCACCCAAAGTAACTTCAAGGGCTTTGAGTTCACACCGGCTTAAATAGCCTTAACCGAGCCAGGGCTCAGCCAGTGTCTTTCGTGTCTGGCCGAGCCGCTGTTGACGCTCCGCTTGAATAGATCCTGCACTAATTATTTCTTTGGCTCCACGCTTGGTCAAGGCGCTCAGTAGTGCGATAATCCGAAGTTGGCTCTATACCTTTACTCACCTATCAAATTTGAGGCTTTTCGCTCATGACACAACATTTGGATTTGCTAAAAATCGCCCAAGAAGAACAAAATGGCGATCTTTTCAAGATGCTTGACGGTATCTATAAGCGCTCATCAGCCAAGCCCGCTGGGTGTCCCGATGCGATCATCTGGGAAGGCGGCAATAGCCATGGTGGCGTCAAGCCCGTGGCGCACGCCTTCACCGACATGTTCGCGCTGAACGGCACACTGATGGCACTTGACGTACTCGGTCTGCCCTTCCTTGGCGTCCCAATGATGGCCCAGTTCCGTCATGACTCGAAACTTGAGTCCCTGGAATGGTTCGGCAAGCTCGACTACACCGCACTGAAGTGGTCGACTGCAGGCGACTTCATGGTGAACGAAGGCGGCAAGAAGGTCGTTGTAAACGGCAAGTCTGCAAACGCCCCTCTGCGCACTGCCGCAGGCGTGTATTGCAACGTGCGTCCTTATGGTGGCATCACCAGCATCCGTTTCATGCCCGGTCTGCCTTACTCACAAGACAAAAAGAAATTCAAAGTTGATCCAGCGACTGGTGTGATCCACTCAGAAATGAACACTCCAGGCGTTCGTATGGCTTACGCCGCACGTTTGTTCCTGAAGATGGTCCACGAGACTGGCCAAATCGGCCGCGTCGCAACCAAACCCACTCAGGCACAAGAAGACGCCATCAACGCCGGCATCATGCGTTGGTTGCTCCAAGGTACAAAGTTCAAGCTCAAGCGTCAATACACAGTGGACGCCTACGAAGAACACCGCGCCAACGTTGACGCAATCGTGGCTCAGCTGCCCAAAGACTTCAAAGCAGGAATGGAAAACTGGGGCGGCGACGTCTACGAGCACATTTCAGACACAAACTTCGGTCTGCTCTTACATGACATGATTCGTCAGCGTCCTTGCATCGTTTACGCAACGGACCTCGACGGCGATCGTCTGACTGACTTGATGGCGGATGCACCCGATGTCTTGCGCGACTGGGGCCAGATCGTGCTGGACAAGGTTGGCGCAAAAGTCGACATGAAGAAACTCTGGACAGAAATGGGTTTCACCATGACGAACGGCAAAGACATGACCAGCGTCATGTACCGCGTCCATGGCGCACCAATTTATGAGCAAACACTCGGCTCTGCCGATGCAATGCTTCTACGTTTGCTGGATGGCGACGAAACGGTCGGTGGAGAAAAGCAGCCTTATGACCCACGTATCCATTTTGTTCTGATCAATGAAGCCTACAAAGCGGCAAACCCAGGCAACAAGCAATTGGCTGACTGGCTTGACGCACAACTTGCTACCTTCGACAAGATATACGCGGGCGAGCGCCCACGCTATATCGACGGTTACAAGAAGCTTAAGGCTGCGATCCGCCCTTGGGGTGCCTGAGCCAGAGCAATAGAGTGAGCGATAGCTGACTCTATACAAAAAAGGCCTCGCTAAGCGAGGCCTTTTCTATTCGAGCGAGTTCCTGAGCCGAGGTAGCGCTTATTTGAAACGCGCACGATCAAGAATTTTTTGTGCTTCGACTTGGTTGCGCCCCATTGCTGCAACCGAGACATTTTCTACCTTAAAAGGTCCAAGCTTGGCGAGGCCGTCGTTTTCGACTTTAACGTTCGCAACTACGGGCCACTCATTATTGCCATCTGCGAAGTACGCTTGTGCTGCATCGCTCGCGAGGTACTCCAAGAATTTTTTCGCGGCAGCGGGATGCGGTGCATTCTTTGCAACACCACCACCCGCAATATTGATATGCGTACCGCTCGTTTGTTGATTGGGCCAGACGAAACCAAGCTTGGCGATCAGCGCTTGATCCTCAGGCTTTTTAGAACGCAGCATGCGCACAAAATAGTATGAGTTCGTCAGCGCAACGCCGCACTCACCTGAAGCGACGGCCTTAATCTGATCCGTATCGCCCCCACGTGGTGCACGCGCCATATTTGCGACCATGCCACGCGCCCAAGCTTCAGTCGCCGGCACACCCTCGCGATCAATCATTGCACCGACTAGTGACAGCATGTAGGGATGCGATCCGGATCGCGTGCAAACTTGCCCTTTGTTACGTGGCTCTGCGAGTTTTTCGTAACTGTCGACATCACTAGCCTGCATGCGTGACTTGTTATAGACAATGACCCGCGCACGCGTAGAAAAGCCAAACCATTTCACCCCGTCAGGTTGCACCGATGAGTGAAGATTGGCAGGGATACGCGCGGTTAAGTAATCGGACTGCGTCGCTCGGAAGAGCCCATCTGTTTCGGCGCGCCACAGCCTGGCAGCGTCCACAAGCAAAATGACATCGGCCGGACTTTTTGCGCCCTCGCTTTTAAGCCGTTCAATGAGCGCATTGTCGGAGGCTTCGATACGGTTGATTTTGATACCAGTCGTCTTCGTGAAGTCGTTGTAGAGCGCTTCGTCCGTGTGATAGTGACGCGCAGAGTACAGATTAAGCTCAGCCGGTTTGTCAGCCCACGCAGGGGTAAAAGAGGCTGAAGCAGCCACCAGAAAGAGCCCTGCCAAATAACGTACGGGCTGACTTGCCCCGTGAGGCCGTCGATGCCATGCACCAACTTTGATATGGAGTTTGCTGCGCATTTCGCTACTCATGAAAAGTCCTGTTCGGACACATATGAGTAGAATACACCAAATGAGAATGATTATCAATACCGTTTTGAA
>CAIUZV010000372.1 GCA_903903735.1 uncultured beta proteobacterium
ATGCCGCGCGCTGCCCACAGCCGTGCAAGCAGTGGATGCAGGCCCGATCCTGCCAGTCGTTGTGCCGCAGCATCGTTGCTGCGACGAATCGTCAGTTTTGGAGATTCCACCAGTCGGTCCAGTTGTGCTTGCGTCGAGGTACAAGGTGTTGCCACCAGCTTGATGTGTGGTGCGCCAAACGCACGGCCGTGCGTTGGCCTGTCAGGGTAATGAGGGGTTGCGCGCTCTTTGCCTCTGCGCGTTTCAGGGTGACTTCAAGTGCAGCGTCTACAGCTGGGAGCTGAGCAATCCATCCTGCCCAATCACCTTCTAGGCATGGGTCAGATAGCAAGTCGATTGTTTCCAACGGGTGTGAGGCGACCGTGGGCCGCCAGCCAGCCGCGCCGCCATAGAGCCAGAGTGAGTTAATAGGGGGTAGACCACGCTGTGTGCGCTGCTCGTTAACCGGGTGCGTATGCCAGAGCATCTGGATCTCGTTGAGCAGACGGCGCCAGGCCTTAAAACTAGCCTCTTGGGGCCACCAGTCTGCGAGTGACATTTGCGATACCGCGTCTGGGCTCATCGATGGCGTGTGCGCGCTGTCGCCTGGCCAAATCCGCCAAAGATTAGTCTGCAGCGCCAGGGCTGAGATTTCAGATCCGGACCACAACATACTGGCAGATTCAAAGAGCGCATCGGCCTCGTGCTGCGCGATCTGCAGCGAGTGGGGTGCGAGCATGCGTGCACCCTCGCGTCCCACCACAACCGAACATAACTGCGCGACCCAAACTGGCTCGCGACCGGCGTGGATGCCTGCTGCGAGTGGCGCCAGTCCAGCCCCGAGGTTGAGTGCAGCATCCTCATACCCAAGCCTGCGCAGGTGCAGAGCCTCTTGTGGGGTGCAGCCCGTCTGCTCAGGGGGCAGGGTGAGCACGTCGGCAGGGCGCTGCGCCAGCACGTCAATGAAGCGCGGACAATGTTTTTTTAGCTCTACAGCCAGGTCTGGCGCGACAGAGGTCGGTACCAGAGAGCCGGGGATCATGATTTCCATGGTTTCATTGTAGTGGGATGGCTGGCCTTGCGGGGGTTTGATGCAATAATGCCGGTGTGCTGAAACTACCTTACGAAATCTGGATTGGAGCCCGTTATGCGGGCTTGAGTAGCTCGCGCGGCCGAGGCGGTCGACGTGATCGCTTCGTCTCGTTTGTCGCGGCGAGTTCGATGGCAGGAATCGGTCTGGGGGTTGCTGCGTTGATCGTGGTGCTGTCGGTCATGAACGGGTTTCAGAAAGAGGTCAGGGACCGTATGTTGTCGGTCCTGCCGCACGTTGAAATTTTTGTACCAGGACCAGATCCTCTTACAGCACTGGAAGGCTGGCAGACGCTTGTCGCGAGCGCCAAACGCTCGCCTTCGGTGTTGGCTGGCGCGCCGTTTGTCGCCGCGCAGGGCATGCTGATGCGTGGCCAAAGCTTGCGCGGCGTGCAGGTGCGGGGAATAGACCCTGTTGCTGAAAAAGACGTATCCGATGCGGGTAGACAGATGGTGGACGGTCGCCTGACTGATCTAAAACCGGGCGCCTTTGGCATCGTGTTGGGTCAAGACTTGGCAGATATGCTCCAAGTGCGTGTCGGTCAAACGGTCATGATGCTTGCCCCCGCGGCGAATGTCAGCCCTGCTGGGTTTTCGCCGCGTATGCGTCAGTTTACGGTAGTGGGTACCTTTCGCTCCGGACATTTTGAGTACGACTCTTCACTTGCTTTCATCGATGCGACCGACGCTGCAAAAGTGTTCCGTGATGGTGCCTTGGCAGGGGTGCGCTTGCGGGTAGATGATATGCACCGTGCGCCAGAAATCGCTCAGTCGCTCTTGCCGTTTTTACCGAATACGGTGATGGTGGCGGATTGGTCGCGCAACAATCGCACGTGGTTCGCAGCAGTACAAACTGAAAAGCGCATGATGTTTTTGATCTTGACGTTGATTGTTGCAGTGGCCGCATTTAATTTATTGTCCTCTTTGGTGATGGCAGTCAAAGACAAACAGTCTGACATCGCGATTCTCAGAAGTTTTGGTGCGACCCCATCAGAGATTGCGCGTATTTTTCTTGTACAAGGGGCCATGATCGGAGTGCTAGGCACGCTGACTGGGGTCGTGGGCGGCACGCTGATCGCCCTGAATGTAGATGTGCTCGTGCCAGCAATCGAACGGTTTCTGGGTGTGCAATTCTTGCCGCGCGAAATTTATTTCATCAGCGCACTGCCGTCGGATGTGCGTTTGAACGATGTGATGACAATCGGCCTGACGTCTTTGGTGATGTCGCTGGTCGCGACGTTATATCCCAGCTGGCGTGCCTCGCGCCTGCAACCTGCTCAGGTGTTACGCCATGACTGATGTTGCGTTGTGCGCTGAGAACGTTTGCAAGCACTATGACGAAGGAGGTGCGCGAATAGACGTGCTGAACCACGTCAACCTCTCGATTGCGCCTGGTGAAATGGTTGCGGTGGTCGGTGCGTCCGGTTCTGGCAAAAGCACGTTACTGCATATCTTGGGACTTCTCGATAAACCGAGTTCTGGCATGATCGAGGTGGCCGGGCAGTCGAGCCACGGCTTATCTGAATCGCAGCGTAGTCGTTTGCGTAATCGTGGCTTAGGGTTTGTGTACCAGTTTCACCACTTGCTGGCAGAATTCACCGCGCTAGATAACGTTGCGATGCCTCGTATCGTGGGCCGCCAAGACCGCGAGGCCGCGCGTGCTGAGGCGCAGATTTTTCTTGAGATGGTCGGGCTGAGCGAGCGTGTCTTGCATTATCCAGGACAACTCTCGGGTGGTGAGCGTCAGCGCGTTGCGCTTGCCCGCGCGTTGGTGAACCGCCCGGCCTGCGTCTTAGCCGACGAACCCACAGGCAATCTAGATCGTCACACCGCACACCGCATGTTTGATCTGCTCAAACAGGTTAACGCAGACGCTAAAACAGCATTTTTAATTGTGACGCATGATCCAGAGCTCGCAGCGCTGGCTGACAGGCGCTTGCTGATGGATGCTGGGCGACTGGTTGATGCTGCTTGACACCCATTGCCATCTCGATGCGTCTGAGTTTGCGCTAGACCGCGAGGCCGTCATCGCCCGCGCGCTTGCGGCAGGGGTTCAAGGCATCCTTATTCCTGCTGTAGACCCCTCTAATTTTGAGATTGTTCGTACGCTTGCCCACTCGGTTCCTGGTGGTGCGTATGCGTTGGGCATTCACCCGATGTATGTGCAGCATGTGGATGATCAGGCCTTAGTG
>CAIUZV010000373.1 GCA_903903735.1 uncultured beta proteobacterium
GTTCGATGCTTTCCATGCAGATCTCCAAAGGGGAAAAGTCCGGCGAATTATAGCTAACCGGGAGAAAAAAAACCTATTACATGTACATGCCGCCATTCACGTGCAGCGTAGTACCTGTGATGTAACTCGCATTGGGCGAGGCTAAGAATGCGACAGCATGAGCAATATCCGCTGCAGAACCGAGTCGACCGAGAGGAATTTGCCCCAAAAGTGCTGAAGTTTGAGCGTCATCCAAGGCACTAGTCATATCCGTTTCAATGAAACCAGGCGCCACGCAATTGACTGTAACGCCACGGCTGCCCAGCTCACGCGCGAGTGCACGGCTCATGCCAGCAACACCCGCTTTGGCAGCAGCGTAGTTCGCTTGACCGGGATTACCACTAGAGCCGACAACCGAAGTGATGTTGATGATCCGACCCCAACGCGCCTTCATCATGCCACGCATCACCGCGCGAGACAGCCTAAATACAGCACTGAGGTTGGTTTGCAATACCGCATCCCAATCCTCGTCTTTCATACGCATCGCTAAGTTATCCCGCGTAATCCCGGCGTTATTCACCAAAATATGCAAACCGCCCGCTTCTTTGGTCAAGGCATCAACCACAGCGTCGCAAGCGGGGACATCCGTAACATTCAACACCACGCCGCGACCACCATGCGGGGCCAGCATCGCAGTGACCGCCTGAGCGCCGGCTTCAGTGGTCGCCGTGCCTACAACCGTGGCACCACGCATCGCCAACTCAAGCGCAATCGCTTTACCGATACCGCGTGAGGCGCCCGTCACTAGGGCAACTTTATCTTTAAGATCCATCGTGGCCTCCACAATTAACCAGCCGAGGCTAGCGCATCGAGCGCAGCCTGCATTGAATCAGGGTCTGTTACCGACAACGTCACAATATCAGGCTCGATGCGCTTGACCATGCCCGTTAACACCTTACCGGGACCGCACTCAACGATATGCGTGATCCCTTGGGCCTTCATCGCTTGTACGATTTCTACCCAGCGCACGGCGTGCCAGGCCTGACGAACCAGCGCATCACGAATTGCAGCAGGGTCTTGCTCTGCTTTTACGTCTACGTTGTTAATCACCGGAACCACTGGCGCACAGACGACAATCTTGGCTAAGGCTTCTTGCAACACCGCGGCCGCGGGTTTGAGCAAACTTGAATGAAAAGGCGCAGACACAGGCAAGATCATGGCCCGTTTGGCTCCTGCAGCTTTAGCGGCCTCAATGGCACGCTGCACAGCCGTGGCATGACCTGCAATGACCACTTGCGAAGGTGCGTTGAAGTTAACGGCCTCGACAACCTCACCTTGGGATGCCGCCGCGCACGCCGCACGCACACCCTCGTCATCCAACCCAAGAACGGCCGCCATGGCGCCTGTTCCAACAGGCACAGCCGCCTGCATCGCATCTGCACGTATACGCACGATACGCACGGCGTCCGCCAGCGTCAGTGCACCTGCAGCCGTAAGCGCTGCGTACTCCCCTAAACTATGACCGGCCATCAAGGTAGCCTGAGGACCACCGGCTGCACGCCAAGCCTCGTACATGGCCACGCCAGCCGTCAGCATCGCCGGTTGCGTGTTGGTTGTCAGACTGAGCTGTTCGGCCGGGCCTTGCGCAATGAGTGCGCCAAGATCTTCGCCCAGCGCCGCTGAGGCTTGCTTGATCACTTCCATCGCTGCGGGATGGCTAGACCAAGCATCCATCATGCCGACTGTCTGCGAACCTTGACCTGGAA
>CAIUZV010000374.1 GCA_903903735.1 uncultured beta proteobacterium
CTATAGACAGCCGAAAGCGTGTCCCCGCCCGGCAGTGCGGCAGAGCCACTGACGACATCCAAGAAACGCTGCGAGCCGAGGTGCTCAGGGGTCAGGCCCAGCAGGGCACCCACCTGAGGATTTGCATGAACTAAGACGGGGTCTTTCAACGGTGTGGTGGGTAAGCGGGTATAAAAGTCTGCGGGCAATGCTGCAAACGAGTTGGTCTTCGGGACGTTGAAAAAAGCGCAGTCCTCACCCATGGCGTGGTTATTCATTTATCGAACCCCCTCATTTCGATCGGCTGGCTGCTCTGCATTCGCCCTAAGCGCCTCCTTCTTGGCCAAGGCCGCAGCACGTTTCGCTGGACGAACATAAAAGATAGAACAAAAGAAAAAAACTGACGCAAGCACAATTTCTATCCACGCAGCCGAGATACTGGGTCCCGGCGGGTCCGACATCACTCGCACCACGCCTTCCATTAGGTATAAAAGCACCAGCATCGAAGCCCATTGAATCGTGTAGAGGCTACCTCGCGCGACTCCGCGCACAGCAAAAGCCAGCGGCAACGCTTTAAGGAACAACAGCGTTCCGCCCGGGCGCAGCGGTGCGAACCAAATTTCCCAGACCATGCACCAGAGCAACAGGGCTAATAGGCTCGCGATTGCCCCACGTTGCAGCGCAACATTCAAGCTTGGTGGATGCTCTGCATTGAGCGTGTGTGGGTGCGGCATGGTGTTTTGTATACGGGTTAATTTCGCAGGTTAGTATTATCCATTGTTCCTTGCGCAATTCGGGAAGTACACCTACGGCATGTTCACCGCGACCACTTCCGCATCATTGAATACGACGCTACGTCCCTGGCAACTGGCTATCGTGATCGCCGTCAAGCGCTCCCTGAAAGCCAACACGATGCAACTTGCATCGAGCCTGGCATTTTCTACAGTTTTCGCAATCGTGCCCCTGCTGGCAGTGATTCTGTCGATTTTTGCGGCCTTGCCTGAGTTTGAAGTATTTAGCTTAGCGCTACAGGAATATCTCGCGAATAACCTGCTGCCATCCCAGGTATCGAGCAACATCATGGAGTATCTCAATGTCTTTGCCGCGCAGGCAAGTCATCTAAGCACCATCGGTGGGATATTCTTAGTCGGAACGATCATCGCGCTTGTGATATCGATCGACGATGCGCTCAATACAGTTTGGTGTGTTCAGGAAAAACGCCATGCTGTACGCCGCTTGTTTGTCTACATCCTGATTATTGTTGTCGGTCCGATCCTGCTTAGCGCCCTACTTTGGACCACCGCGTTCTTGGCCCGTGAATCGTTTGGCCATGTCCTGCATCTGCCAGCCCTCCTCGAACTGTCACTAAAGTTGTCGCCTTTTATCGTTAGTGCCATGGGCTTCACGGTGCTATTTGTCGTTGTGCCGAACACACGAGTTCTTTGGCGCGATGCGCTGTTGGGTGGCCTCGTGGCTGCACTACTTTTATATGTCATGAAATTCGGCTTTGCACTGTACGTCACAAGCTTCTCGACTTACACCTTGATTTATGGCGCCTTCGCAGCGATTCCGGTTTTTCTGCTTTGGGTGTACTTTTCATGGCTAAGCGTGCTGCTGGGCGCTCACGTGGCGGCCAGCCTACCGCTTCTGCGCAAACAAACACTACAATTAGCGGGCAGCACCACGGAGGAAAAAAATGCTACAGGTCAGTGAAATTCTGCGTGTAAAGGGAAACACCTTATACACCGCATCACCAGAAACCCAAGTCGTACAGGCACTCGAAACCATGAGTGTTCACGACATCGGCTCGCTCGTGATTATGGATCAAGGCAAACTTGCTGGCATGCTGACGTTTCGCGAGATCATCCGCCATGTCAACAGCAATCACGGAGCCGTTGGGGCCACGCCGATACGGGCAATTATGGAATCTGCGCCTGTTTCAGTCACCCCCGATACCGATGCGAATACCCTTCAACGCCTCATGCTGGATAATCACTGCCGCTATGTCCCCGTGATGGATAATGAGGTACTGCTTGGGGTCATCTCTTTTTACGATCTCGCTCAAGCGATCGTTGCAGCTCAGAAGTTTGAGAACTCTATGTTGAAAGCCTACATCCGCGACTGGCCTGCTGAAAAAGCAAGCCCAAAGGGCGACTAAGCCGCTCCAACTACCTGGTAGGCTTGCCGAATCAAATCGGCCTTGCTTGCATTGAGTAACGTTGAATCGGACAGCATTCGCCGCCAAACGCGAGACTTTGGCCTACCATTAAACAAACCTAACAAGGGTCGAACGACCACCCGCAAAGGCACGCCTATGTCGGTCTGCGATTGTGCGTAGCATGCCAACGCTTCAATAATTGCCTCCTCTGACATCAAGCTATCCTGTGGCCACCAGGCTTGAGCCATTTCCCTCAGCACCATCGGGTTGTGCCAGGGCGAGCGGCCAAGCATCACCCCGTCAAAACGTTGGCGTTCCAGTTCACAATCCGCTCTGGACACGAGTCCGCCATTTAGCACCATCAAAGCGTCCGGAAAATCAATTTTGAGCTGAGCCGCGTGATCGTATCGAAGCGCGGGAACTTCACGATTATCCTTTGGTGTGAGGCCTTTCAACACCGCATTGCGTGCGTGAACAATAAATACACGGCAGCCCGTGTCATACAGTGTTCCAACAAAATCTCTGACAAATCCATAACTCTCGTCCCAGTCTAAGCCGAGGCGATGTTTGACCGTGACAGGAATGCTCACGGTATCTTGCATTGCCTTGACACAGTCTGCCACCAACATGGGTTCTGCCATCAAGCACGCCCCAAAGGAACCCTTTTGAACGCGCTCGGAGGGGCAGCCACAGTTCAAGTTGATCTCATCGTATCCCCAGCGTTCGCCCAGCCGAGCGGCAGCCTGAAGGGCGTGGGGTTCACTGCCTCCTAATTGCAAAGCAACGGGTTGCTCTTGGGGACTGAAGGCCAAGTGTCGCTCGATATCACCATGTGTGAGTGCGCCCGTCGTAATCATTTCCGTATAGACGCGGGCACGCGGAGCAAGCAAGCGATGGAAATATCGACAATGACGGTCCGTGACATCGATCATGGGGGCGACGCACAGCTGCCATCCCAGGGGATCAACTGCCCGCACGCCTGACGACGACGTCGCGGGGGCCGGTGTGAACGAAAGCGTCATAGAAAGCGAGATAAAGAGATGAACAAGGCGAATGGATGGTTTGCGCATTTTAATTGTCAAACACCGCCGCGTGCACGCATTCATGAGCGGCTTGGTAAAATTACCCACAACAACGCGGTTTAACCTCTTAATCCTTGCATCATTCCCGACGATGGCTGTATTTACTCCTGTCAGCGAACCCGACGCGCGCAACTTGCTTCGCAACTATTCGCTGGGTGAATTCGTATCCCTGAAGGGAATCGCGGCAGGCATCGAGAATAGCAATTATTTTTTGTGCACCACCTCTGCAGAGTATGTCCTGACGATTTTTGAAGTGCTTAAGGCCGAGCAGTTGCCCTTTTATATCGAGCTCATGCACCATCTAGCGGAACGAAACATTCCGGTGCCTAAGCCCCAAACAAGACGGGATGGCAGTCGGTTAGCGACGCTGCACAACAAGCCGGCAGCGATCGTCTCTAAACTTCCGGGTAGCTACATTGTGTCTCCGACCGCCGCGCACTGTGGGTTGACGGGCGCAACACTTGCCCAAGCGCATTTGGCAGCAGTGGACTTCCCGATTCATCAAAAAAACTTACGTGGGCTGGCTTGGTGGCAAGAGACCGTACCAGTGGTGTTACCGTTTTTAACAGGCTCGGCTCGCGATTTGTTGACGACGAGTTTGGCTGAACAAGTGACAAAAGCTCAATCATTGGATTGGCAAGCGCTCCCCAAAGGGCCCTCCCATTGTGATTTGTTTCGAGACAACGTGTTGTTTGCGGGAACTCCAGATCGCCCGGTTCTTGGTGGTTTTATTGATTTCTATTTCGCCGGAGTCGACGCCTGGCTGTTTGATGTTGCTGTGTGTATCAACGATTGGTGCATTGAACATACGACCGGAAGAATTATTCCAGAACTCGCCAGTGCTTGGCTTCAAGCGTATAGTCGCGTGAGGCCGTTCACAGAACAAGAGCATCGACTATGGCCGACAATGCTACGCGCTGCCGCGCTGCGTTTTTGGATTTCACGACTGTACGATTTTTACCTCCCGCGTCCTGCCCAAACGCTTAAACCACACGACCCCACACATTTTGAGCGCATTCTGTCCCAGAGGACGCTTCACCCTATCCAAGCTTTACCCAAGGAATCCTGATGCAAGCAGTATCTTTACCCGCTCTCTCCGGTTGGCGATGGGTGCGCGATGGCTGGATGCTTTTCCGTAAACAGCCCATGGCGTTTTTCTCTTGGGCAATGTTTGTTAGCTTGATCCTCATGGTCGCCAGCGTCACGCCACCGATTGGACCGCTCATATTCGTCGTGCTCATGCCAACAGCTACGCTCTTATCGTTGAGTGCCGCGCGTCACGCAGAACAAGGACAAAAAGTTTTATTAGGAACATGGATTGCACCGTTACGTCTTGCGGGGGTTTTTCGACGTCTGCTCGGGATGGGCGCGCTGTATGTTCTGTTTTGCCTATTTCTTGGTCTCATTGCGTTCATGCCCTTCTCTGAAGAAGTCACCCAAGCGGTCAAGGCCGTCACAACCAACAACGACTTATTGCCCTTGCTTGAAGCAGTACGCACTCCCATGGCGATATTTGCCGTGCTGTATGTCTTAATGGCCGCAGTCTTCTGGTACGCACCAGCCTTGGTGGGGTGGCACTCTATCCCAATGACACGTGCGTTGTTCTATAGCGGTATAGCCTGTTGGCGTAACAAATGGGCCTTTGGTATATACGGCCTATCTTGGTTAGTGATCTTCTTGGCGATTGATACCGTACTTAGCGCGCTGACGATGGTGGGGCTGCCAAAAAGTTTTAGCGCCATGATACAAGTTCCCATTAACGTGGTGGCTAGTGCGGTGCTGTACTGCAGTTTTTACACGAGCTTTATCTCCGTGTTTTACTCCGAGCCTGCACCCGAGCCAGAGACCACTGCAGCAGAGTAAGGTCAACCACGGTTGCATTCTGATCCTGCATCCAAGTCATTTCGCAGACTGCACTGGCAGCCCAGCAGGTCACGATGCGGTTCGGCACTACTTTTCGATCAATGCGAACCGCACGGCCGGCATGATCGACAAAGATGATAGTCAACGCATAGCGCATCCCAAATGTATGCACAGACCGGCAGTTTGGGAAATACATAAGGTGGCCTGGCGGCAGCGGGCCGCGCAGCAAGAGTCCTCTTGTACGTTTAAAGAAAGTATTCGCAACGTAAATGTGCAGCTGCTGCGCACCAGGAGCGCGAGGCCAAACTGTCATTACAAACCCAACAACTGAGCGGCTACGGGGATCGCTAGCACCAGGAAAGTACAAGGGAAAATACACAACGCCATTGGAAACAACATCTTGACCGGTGCTTGCATGGCGAGCTTTTCAATCCTCAGCAAGCGTTCTCGTCTGTGCTGATCACTCAGCTTCCTCATGATTGATCCGACACTAAAGCCAGACAACTCAGCTTGAGTAATGGCGAAGACTAGCTGCCTAATCGATGGCATGTCAGTTCGCATTGCCAACTGCGCCAATGCATGGCCCCGAGGCTGCCCTGAACGTATGTCTAGTAACACGCGCGTCCACTCTGCATGCAGGGAGCCGGGTCGACTATATTGAAGCGCCAACTGCAATGAGGCCTGCAAGTTTAAGCCAGACTCTAACCCAAGAACGATCAAATCCAAGAAAGCTGGCAAGTCTTTCAGGATTGATGACTGCCGCCTGCGTACGTGGCTTCGGAGTAAGGCGTTTGGATAAACATAGCCCACCAGCCCGCCCACCAAGACTAGCGTGACATTTATCCAACCCCAATCGAACCAGGCGACCAAAGAATGCTGTAGCAGAGCAAGAAACATCCCGACGATGCACGCCACTGCCACCTTCACGACGTAGAGTTGCCCCACCTGCCACTGCGGATGACCCGCGCGCGCAAGTAGCGTTGTTCCCGCTCGTCGTTGATTCCATGTCACGAGCCATAACAACTGATCGCCAGCGCGACGCGTCGACACCCAGAAAACGCGTTCCCAACGCGATCGCGGAATAAAGCCCAGCTCCGCGGCCTTCTTATCATTAAAGAGCCATCGGAACGATACCGAGATCATCAAATAGCAGGCCACACCGACTGCGAGGGCACCTACCAAGACACTGGCCCAGCGCAACATCACACGGATACCTCACGCAGGATTGCGCGTAACCAGAGGACCCCCACCACTTCAAGTATCGCAATCAACGCTAAAACAGCCTTGCCCGCGTGCGTCGATAGCGCGAGATACATCACACCAGAATCGATCAAACAAAGAACCATCAGCAGAAGAATAGGAAGCACGCCGATGACCAAAGCCTGCATTTTTCCTTGCGTGGTGAGCATGTCGACCTTTAGCCCAATATGTTGGTGCGCCTCTAGACTGGACGCTAGGCGATCGATTAGCGCCGAAAGGGATCCTCCTGACTCGACGCCCACACGCAACAACGTCGTGACCTGGCCCACGCTTTGCGTATCAACCCTTAAACGAAAGTTATTGAGCGCTTCTTGCAGTGGGATGCCAACTCGCTGCTCTCGTAATACGAGGGATAGCTCCTGGGACAGCGGGGGATGCAGATCTTTCGCAATCGCATGCAAGGCTGAGCTAAAGCTAGCACCCGCAGCGAGCGCGCCGGCAACCATGCGCAGAGCGTCCGGAAGCTGCCTATCCAAACGGGTCGCTCTGGCATGACGCGCTCTGACTAGTGCAGCGCGTGGAATCGTAAGAAAACCAAACGCCACGAGAACGCTTATTGCCAGGCTATTACTTAAGAGCCATACAAAGAAACCAACCGAAACGGCCAGCGCAACGAGCACCGGCCAAAGCAGTGTGAGATCAATAAAAACAAACATCTCTGCTAGCTGTGTCTCTGCCTCCGTATGTAAGGTATCGCGATACTTACACCACGCGCTAGTGAGAATGCGGTGAACCAGCCAAAAGAGCAAGGCGGTCGACACCCCTGCGAACGCAATGCCAGCAACCCTCATGGGCAAGTAAACCAGTCTTTTATTGCACAATCCACGGACAAGTTCAAGGTATCAAACACCGCTGGCATTAAGCCGGTACCGCGCACCTTCCCCAACATTGGATCTGTACGCGCAATAATTTGGGTTTGTATGATTCCGGATTCAACTCCACATACTTCGGCCACAGCACACACGATCCGCTGTCCGCTCGGCAACCTCGCCTGTTGAACGATTAACTGAATAGCCGAAGCGACTTGATCGCGTATTGCCGCAAGAGGAAGACCACTTTGTGCGCTCAAAATTAAGGTTTCTAGCCGCGCTAAGGCGTCCCTTGGGCTGTTAGCGTGCAGTGTCGTTAATGACCCCTCGTGACCGGTATTCATTGCGGCAAGCATATCAATGGCCTCCGCCCCGCGCACCTCACCAACCACGATACGGTCCGGTCGCATGCGCAAGGCATTTTTGACCAGATCACGGATAGTGATTGCACCGCGCCCTTCGGCATTAGCCGGTCTCGCCTCAAGCCTCACGATGTGCGGATGTGCAATCTGCAACTCTGCTGAGTCTTCGATTGTCACAATGCGCTGAGTAGTGGGAATCTGGCCTGCCAACACATTGAGCAGGGTGGTCTTGCCCGAGCCTGTTCCACCCGACACAAGGATATTGACGCGATGAACGACGCACCAAGATAAAAACTTAGCTAAAGGCTCCTCAAGTGTGTTGTTACGTACCAGGTCCTCAAGTGTGGGACGGGTATTTGGAAACTTCCTGATCGTCACACAAGAGCCGCTTAACGCGATCGGCGCGATGACCGCATTGAGACGAGACCCATCTGGAAGACGCGCGTCCACCATCGGGGACAATTCATCAATCCTTCTTCCCAACGGAAAGACGATACGCTCGACGATTCCACGCACCGCAATCTCAGAACTAAATTCGGCAGCAGCGCGCGTGAGTCTACCGCCACGTTCAACATAAATCTCGTCAAAAGCATTAACCATAACCTCCGACACCGTTGGATCGGCAAGCAAAGGCTCTAGAACGCCCAACCCGATGGCCTCCGAAACGACAAGCTCGATAAGCTCTTCCCTTTCTGCGTCACTGAGGCTCTCGAGCAGCTCAACAGAAACTTGTCGCGCACATGCTCGCGCATAGTCGCGAAGTCCAGTTGTCGTCAATGCAGCGATATCCGTGCGCCTTAAATCCAGCACCTTAATCAGACCCAGATGAAGCGACTTACGGATCTCGCGACGAAATCTACCTGATTCAGGCTCAATCAACCGCACAGACTCAAAGGAGTCATCGCACAGCGAATGTAGAGCGATGTCCTGAGCAGCTCGATCGATTTGAGAGGTCGTGAAATGGATCAAGCATGGTCCGACAATGACTTCATCGGTTGCCTGCACCGGACCATAACGAATAATACGTTGACCGTTCACCCTAGTACCCGATAATGATCCCAAGTCCTCGACATGGCAACCGGCATCGTCCTCTCGAACCCGCACATGCGTCTTTGCCACACGCCAATGTTGAATGCGCAAAGCGCAATCCGCTGAACGTCCAATCAAAAACGGGGTGTCCAGACAAAGCTTCTCTTTTTGACCGTCCTCATACGTCAACATGATATTGATCATGCCCTTACTCCCATTGATTCGGTAACTCCAATTCGTGCCCTTCGGGAAGTCCTTGGTCCCACTGTCCATCAAACATATTTTTCTGATCTGAATTAACTTCTCGACTGATGGCGTGATTGAGGCGTAAAGGCTCGGGGAAGCTGTCACTCAAGAGCGTACTGGCACTCGACGCTCGTTGCGCAAGGTCTGCGTGTTTGGCATCAACCACTATCGGAGTGACGAAGATAGCGAGCTCTGTCTGACTTCTATGCACACGATTCGTTCCAAACAAGTGCCCAAGAACAGGTAGCTCGGACAAAGCAGGCAACCCTTCAGTGTCATGGGACTGCTCACGTGAAATGAATCCGCCAAGAACCAACGTTTGCCCTGAGCGAACATTAAAATCAGTGGATGCACGTCTCACCTTTAGAGCTGGCCCGGCAGCGCTCGCGAGACTGTGATCGACGGTACTGACTTCAATCTCAATTTTTGATCGCACTCCAAGATTTCTCCCGACGTGGGGCGTAATGTTTAGGTGCACACCGTATTTCTTAAAGGTCGTATGTGCCCGGCCATCCTTATCTTGCGTCGTATAGGGAACCTCCCCGCCTGCAGAAAAACTAGCGGTGGAGCCGCTACGTGCAAGAAGCTGCGGCTGAGCAAGCACAATTGCCTCGCCAGTCTTAGAAAGCGCTACAAGCCTCGCGGAAACAAGTGCCGTCAGTGCAAAGCGGGAGGACTGCATCCCAAGTGATGCATTAGTGTCCCAACGCACACCAAGCTCACGCATCCGTGCTGTGGGGATCTCAATGACCTGGACATCCAGCATCACCATCCGATCCCAGCCGGACTCGTTTCCGTATTCAATCAACTCTGGATACCGTGCGGCCAAGCGACTGATTGTCGACCGATCGCTCTCTGTCAGATCATCACCATCAATTAAAACTCGACCCGCAATAGTGGTCGTGCGAGCACCGGGAATTCGACGTAGAATTTCCGCGACCTCTTTCATTGCACGGCTATGCCCTTCTTGTTTAACATGCACTCGGTACGTTAAATGTGCTGTCTTAGAAGTCCAAACTGTGACAGTAGTTGTCCCAGGTCTTTTTCCAAATAAGATGGCTTCAGTGGGACTTAGCGCAGTCGCTTGCACGACCTGCCCATTGCCAACGGCCAAGCGCTGAATGCTCGGATGACGCACCACAAACGATGATCCGACCTCGATCTCTAGCGCCCGATCCTTCTCTGCAAACGCAGGCCCGATGAGCAACCAAAGTACAAGTCCCAGAAAGAAGCCTCGCCCACGGCTCATCGACGCTTTTCCGACACTTCAGCAGCACCTGCAACAGAGTACTGATAACCATTCTCTGGCGCATCAGCAATGCCCTCTAGTCGATCACCATAGATTACCGCTGCGGTGTCGACAGACCCCGTTCGCACCAGGCCGAGCATTTCCTCGAGATTGATGGCAATGGACTCAGACAACCTCTGGGGAGTATCTGCATATCGTGCGCTCATCACCGCACTGATAACGCCGCTCTGTCGAGCGGCAACCAGTCGAATCGAGTCTGCGGGCGACACGGCCACCGTCATCGTGGAATATCCATTCTCTAACGCGCCCTCACGCCCGTTGACTTCTCTGGTGTGCTGGTCTGTTGCTAAAACCTCTATAGCCCCCAGTAATAACGCCGTTACACGCTTGCCTTCATGATCAACGGATACGAATAGATCAACGCGATCACCAGGCTTTAGTAAGCCCGACATCGCATTGACAGGATCGACTGGTAGAGTGACAGCGCGCAAAGCTGGATCTAGACGATCAGATAGTGTCGGTACAGCGGGGTCAGCCAACGTACTACCGAGCAACCAGCCCCCGGCTCGGAGATCTGTCGTCAAACGCTTGCCCACAACAGAATCAATCTCATGCGAATACAACACATCCTGTGCGATGCCATTCGCTTGAAAAGCGCGCTCGTGTAAATCATCAGCGCGTATGACGCTGTCGCGCTTAAGATCCCTAGAGGCCACCAAGAGATGCACATACTCCACGTTATTGCGATGCTCTAGCTCCGTGGTTTTATTCGATAAATAAGTGTTGATCGTCGCAGCTGAGCAGCAACCAAGGGCGATCGACACACCCAACACCAGCCATTTCCTTTGACGTTCATTGATGTTCACACATATCCCCCTACTGCCCATTCAAAAACAGAATCGAACTTCCTTGCACAGCAAATATCGTTAAATTGAGTTGAACCCCCTCCTTTGTGGCAAACATCGACCGCTCTGCTGTAAGTGAGCCCCTAGGCGCCCTTGCCATTGCAAGGCTCCAGCCAGCTTTGCTAAGTGCGACAGAAATTGAAGCGACTAAGCGAGCGGATGGAAGCCAGCTTGAAAAGATGAAGGTGTAGCTAGGATCGGCTCGCGCATGATCAACAGTCGAGAGCACAACCCGTAGTTCCATCGCCGGATTGATCCAGGCGGTCATCGCTCGGGGCGCGCTATCCAAATGCTTGCACGAGAACGGTTGGGGAACCAAGACAGACTGATCAGGGCTAGACAGTGTCGAATAAATACCCTCGACTCTGTCCTCAGATACGGACCATAACCCGATCAAGTGATGTTGCGGCGCATTGGACCAACGCGCTAGAAAAAAATCGTGTTGAACGTCACCAACCGAGCCTAAAGGTATGATGCCTGCCACCTTACTGATCGCCCGCTCAATATTCAACTGTCCTTGCAGACGATAGGCACGCGCGTAGAACCCCTGAATGCACACGCGATCGATCACGGGCTGATGCTGCAGTTCAGGCGCAAAGGACTGGAGAACGTCGGTGGCATTGCTTGCATGGGCAACGCCGATTAGCGACACGGCGATTGAACTTAACAAAAGAAGTTGTTTGATCATTTGGTTATCGGACCGAGTTTCGTGGAGCCAAATCTCCCCAGGCACCGAGCCAATCGAGTTGTGGTCTCGGGCGCCGCCAAACCGCATCAATATGTTGAGTGCGAGTCATTACCTGGGCTGCCAGTCGCCGACTTTGCTGTGCGGAACGATGCCAAAATGTAGTTGAGTTGCCAATCTGCACATGTATCGACTGGCGTGAGCGTGATCTTCCGTCACCGGTGTACAAGTAACTATGCCGTTTCACTGCTGTAGCGATCGTTGGGCCAAGATAAAACTGACCGAAGGAGGTCGCCGGCAGGCGTCGCAGGTCAGTTGCTCGAAGAAACCTTCCTGAACCAGACCCCAAAAGCTCGTTTTCTGTATCGCGCCGATGATGTGGACCAGCAATTGGAGTTTCAGCAACTCTTGCATCGGTTGGGCCAATGAAGACTGCGAGTGTACTTTCCTGCAGTGCGAGCAACGTTAACTGACGCAGCGTTACCGTAAAGTGAAGACCAAACAAAAGAGCAATAAGCGCTCCCAGTAAAAGCAGGGACTCAACGAAACCTTGCCCAACCTGGGCCGTGTCACGGGGCGTCATTGGGTGCCTCGGACGGGGTGAGATTCAAGTGAACGCACCGCTGGCACCCGAATCAAACGCGCAAGCCAGAAGGGCTTGAAGAGGCTGGGTGCCTCCGCTCGTCGGTTCTTGCCCACTAAAGGATCTGAAAAGTAAGTCTCTGCAGCAGAGGTTGAGCTCAGGCTCGGATAGTCAAGCCAACGCTGCACAACCTGAATCACAAACTGAGCTGAGGCGCTGTCCCTCGCGGGGTTTAGACGCGTGTATCGCGCTTGTTGGCGAGCTCGCCACACCACAGGCGCTTGATTTGCCCAACGTTCGGCTAACGGATTGCGCGTTCCGCCAAATATATTCCAACCGGACCATGCACGTTCCGCCGCCCACTTCCAAAACGGCTTTCCTTGAAACGTTTGCATTGGCTCATCAAGCGAGCCTTCTACGTGGGATCCATTAGAACGCGTTTCAATCGTTGCCCAGCCCATTGGGTACTCTCGGTAGTAGCACCCAATGAACCGATTAAAGCGGACATTATGGAACGATTGATTTTCATCAATACTCCAGACGCCATCGCGTGCGAGCGTCAACGTCCCACGACGCCTTAACTGATGTTGCCGCCAAGGACATCTCAGATTGATGCCATTAAAGCTTCGTGCAACGGACTTCCTGTCATCAAGATACCGATACCGCGCTCGAACATCTTGCAACATCCCAAACCACTCATCGTCGGTGGTTGGACGATTGACCATGAATTTCGTCGTACCGTCATTCAAGAGACGATATTGAACTCCCAGAGCCTCAAGCGAACTGCCTCGATTGGCTGAGCCACTGTGACCGAGGTTCATCACAAGGGTGTTGTTCAATACCTGATGGATCTCAGACGAAGTATCCATTCTCGACTCGCGAACTTGGTTAAGCACTGCGTGTATCAGTTGTTCGTGTTGTTCGAATGCGTTGCCCAGTGCATTTCGCAGAAGTGTGTCACTCAGTCCACCAACGCGTGACGACAGGTACGCGCCGCCGTGATGTGTACCAAAACGAAAACTCAGCAAAGATGCCGGCGGATTGCGGGCTGTGGCTTGTCTCGCAAGTCTCGAACGAAAGCGCTCAGCGGCGGCCATTGAGAAGAGATGTAGTTGCGCGACCTGATGCGCGAGTTGGGTTCGATTCAAATAAGCATGCAGGTTAAGATTGCGAGCGTAAATGAGCGCGGCACTATAGGCAGCTGCATCGGTTGCACGATGCAGGGATGACTTGTTATGCACCCAGCTACCGACCTTGAGCATCAACAGCCACGCACCGACACAAAGCGCCAAGAGCCCAATGCCGAGCAGAAGCGCCTGCCCGGATTGCGTACTTGGGCTGTTGCGCCGTGAACGTCGTGCTGAAGCGATCGAGCGCACAGGCTTGCGATCAGTCTGCACGATCAATTTGCATGATTAATCGCAAGACTATCGACTGCTTTTGTCAGCGTTTCCCGTAAAGTCGTTCAGAGATTTTCGCTTGGCCTCAGCCTTCGCAGCCTGTGCTGCCGCTTTGGCGACTCGTGTCTCTTGCGTACCGTCTTCGCCCGCGAGCTCTTTTGCAATCGCGGCTGTTTGAGCACGCAGTACCTGCCCAAAGTATTGATACGTTGCGATCGCTGCCACGGCAACTAGCGCGACAACGATAATGTACTCGGTCATACCCTGACCGCGCTGCGAGCGACGGTTAACGGTCTGACGCGTACTAGGCTGAAAGATTGAACTCATCACAACTCCACCACTAAGCTTAAGGAGTGGTGAGTGTGAATGAACAGATGTTACGGCTCAATACGCAAAGTACCGCATGGCTAGTTTGATCAAATCTACCAGCCGTAAAAGCGACTCCAGGTCTTGACATCCCCATGCCTATCCACAGCTTGATATTCAGGAAACTGCGCACCGGTCGCACAAGCATGATTGGGCAGAATACGAAGCTGCGTGCCGACTGGGAAACGCGTGACGATGTTTAAGTCCGGACTACCCACACGCGAGATAATCCCGTGCTCTTGATTCGCCCCGGAAATAACGTAGCCAGGAATAACATTTCCTGCTGCCTCGCAGACCTGACCATAACCGTAATCCGTGACTTGCTTTTGAGTGCCCCGGTCTCGGCTCATGGCCATCCACCCCGCATCAACAATCGCCCATCCTTTTTCTTCTTGATGGCCAATCACCGTTGTGAGCACGCTTAACGCGATATCGTCGAGCTGACAAACGCCAACATTGCGCATCACAAGGTCAAAAAACACATACACACCCGCCCTCACCTCGGTCACACCGTCGAGACCTGTCGCAGCCAAGGCTGTCGGCGTCGAGCCTACGCTCACAACTGGGCAGGAGAACCCCG
The DNA here is from genome assembly GCA_903903735.1 of uncultured beta proteobacterium. GTDB lineage: Bacteria > Pseudomonadota > Gammaproteobacteria > Burkholderiales > Burkholderiaceae_B > Zwartia. Next base: position 14,557 of record CAIUZV010000374.1, read on the forward strand.
CTGCGCGCAGACGCTGCCCAGCATGCACGCAACCAAAGCGCTCTTGCTCCGCCATTTGAACTAAGGCCTCCGGCGTATTGAGGTCATAACTCGATCCCGCATGGGTCATGACGCCTTGAATCACCATCCCTGCGTCTGCAAGAACCTTAGCAACATCCAGCAAACTTGCCGCATCAGGCTTGATGCCAGAGCGATGGTCATCTGTATCGATTTCAATCAACACTTTAAAGACGATGCCACGAGCTTGGGCAAAATTGGCAATTGCCTGAGCACTCGCCACACTGTCGGTCAGGATCTTTAAATCACAACCTTTTTCTTGTAGTGCCGCTGCTTGCGGCAACTTATTCGCTGCGATACCGACCGCATACAGAATATCGCGAATGCCTGAGTCAAAGAACTGCTCCGCCTCTTTGAGCGTTGACACAGTGATTCCTTTCGCACCTGCCTGAACCTGTGCGTCAGTGACCTCGACACACTTCGACGTCTTGACATGCGGACGAAACGCTACGCCAAGACGATTAGTTTGTGCCTGCATACGATTAATGTTTTGTGTCATGCGGGCGACATCGATCAATGCGACAGGAGTGATCAGGTCAGTCAGTTTCATTGTGCATCCAAGGTAAGTTAAGGCGGCGAATCGCGCTATTTTATCGCTAAGGCATTATGATGGGGGCTGCGGCGCTAAGTCGTCGAGATTTAGAGCAACAAGGCTCTAGTTGTTATTTTTCACCTCCTGTTTTCGACAATATGCTTGAAAAAATCGGTCCGCCAATCGTCACGTTACTTTTTAAGTTAATTGGCGCGCTTCCCTTGCCGACATTGCAAAGACTAGGTCGATTTTTCGGCTGGCTAGCTTGGTGCTTGCCCGGTAGCTATAAAGAGTCCGCAAAGAGAAACCTCCAACAGGCTTTTCCAGAATCAGATCCCCGCATGCTGCGTGCAGCAATGATGAGTGTCGGTCAGTTAATGTTCGAGATGCCCTTCTGGTGGACCAGACGCAATGAGTCAGCACTGGACGCGACGCTGCAGTGCGACAACTGGCAGCAGTTCGATGAGGCCCTGAGACTAGAAAAAGGGGTCATTTTGCTGTCTCCCCATGTTGGGTGTTTTGAACTGTTAGGCCCTATCTTTGGTGCGCGTTACCCCGCAACCGTCCTGTTTCGACCACCCCGTATGGTTTGGCTCTCGGACTGGATCGTCAAAATGCGCTCGCGCCGGCAGCTTACGATGGCGCCCGCAAATCAAAGTGGGGTGCGCACGCTCGTGAAGACCCTTCTGCGCGGGCGAATCATCGGTATTTTGCCCGACCAAGTCCCCCCAGATGGCGAAGGCGTTTGGGCTCCCTTTTTTGGCAAACCGGCATACACGATGACTTTAGTGCAGCGCTTACAGCACCTCTCCGGCGCACCGATATTTGTCTTAGCGGCCGAAAGAAAAGCGGTTGGGAAAGGCTATACGCTCCATTACAAGCGTCTTGATGCACCGCTACCCAATGAGCCCGAAGCCGCTGCAACCATCATCAACCAAGAGATGGAAGCGATGATCCGCAAAATGCCAGAGCAATATCTCTGGGGATATAACCGTTACCGTCAGCCTAAGATCAAAGTAGTAAAAACCAACGGTAACTACTAAGCGCGTCGGGCGTGAGTCGACAGCACCTCAAGTGCTGTTTTTCCAGAGCCCGACTTGACAGAGGTTTTAACGACAGCCGTCATACGCCCCTGATGTACGATTACAGACTGCGCTCGGACCATCTCGCCTTCACCCGGACTGATATAAGTTGCGGTGACACCCGACAATAGCCATTCTTCCCCTAGTGCAGCGCTTGCACACACCATCCCAATCGCTAAGATAATCCCACCTTGAACATGTCCGACGCGATTGCCAATGTGGGGGCCGTTCTCAACATTGCACATCGCCCCATCAGACACTGGCTGCGTATCCAGCGTCAAAAAGTGCGAAAGAAAGTTTCGCCCACTCTTTTCAGAATCCAATACGGTCTGTCGAACGCGATCAAGTATCCAGCGTTCTGTTTCGTTAAGACTATTCAAATCCAACTGAGGATTGTCCGGAGGCTTCTGAGATACCCACGGCACGGGAGGCAGGATCGTCCCTTGCGGCATCGGCATAATCATAAACGCGGCACTACCGATCGCAACAAGCGCATCACCACTTGTCAAGCGCGTCTGGCTGATCCCTTGACGACCTTGTACACCTTGCAGGTGAGCTTGTGAGTGGCTTGTGGCGACGAGCTCTCCGCTGGGTACCACGCCGGTGAATTGGAGCGATAAGGATACGGTTGCGGTTCGATGCCGATCGCCGATGTTATAGCGCAGACAGGTTGCCAGGCCCATATCGGCAAGGATCGCCTGCACCACCGTGTGAATCTGTCCGTTACTGCCGATGCTTTGCGCTTCAGGCTTCACGTGAACGATCGAGTGATCCTGATCCGCCGAGTCGTACGAAAAGTCAAAAAAATTACCACAAAAGCTGTAACCAGGAGTCCGGTTTAAGGCAATGGCTCGCATCGCTTTTTTTACGATGACATGGTCGTCAATTGAAGGGGGATACATTTCTCAACACCAAAAAAAACGGAATAGGCCTAGACCTAGCTTTCGATAAGACGGGCTAAGCGCTGCGCAATGATAGCTTCTGCTTCATCCACAATACGCTGTACCAACTGCGCGCAAGTCGGAATGTCATGGATCAGTCCTTGCACCATCCCAACTGTCCAGATGCCGCCCTCCGTATCGCCTTCTTCGTACACCGCACGACCTTTCGCACCAGCAACTTTAGGACCGATTTCATCGATCGTTGCTCCGCGCTTTTCCATGTCTAAGATGCTTTGGGCCAAATTCGTACGCGCTACACGACTGCTATTACGCAAACTGCGGAGTATCAACGCAGTATCCGTCTCAGTATTTTTCACGATTGCCTCTTTGATATTGATATGCGCGGGGGACTCCTGCGTACACATAAAACGGGTACCCATATTGATTCCTTCAGCTCCCAGCGCAAGTGCAGCGACCAAACCTTTTCCATCTCCGAACCCTCCAGATGCAATCACTGGGATCGAGAGCTTCGCCACCGCAGAGGGAATCAAGATTAAGCCAGGGATGTCTTCTTCACCGGTGTGACCTGCACACTCAAAGCCGTCGATACTCACCATATCTACACCGATGTTCTGCGCCTTGAGCGCATGCCTGGCGGTTGTGCATTTATGGATGACCGTGATGCCAGCCGCTTTCAGCGCGGGCATATGGGCCGAGGGATTGTTGCCTGCCGTCTCAACGATCCGTACACCGGAAGAAATAATCGCGTCTCGATAGGCTTCGTACGGCACGGGCTTAAGTGTCGGCAAAAATGTAAGGTTGACCGCGAATGGCTTATCGGTCAGAGTGCGTACGCGAGCGATCTCATCAATCAATGCCTCTGGTGTGGGTTGTGTGAGTGCCGTCAACGTACCAAGTGCACCCGCGTTTGAAACGGCAGCAACGAGCTCGGCCCGTCCAATCCACTGCATGCCACCCTGGATGATCGGATGACGGATCCCGAGGGCTCTGGTCAGCGCTGTGTGCATGTCTGTTTTTTCCTGTTTCCGACTGCTTGTGAATCAATTGTCTATCGAGCTATTTTGCGATGCTGCAACGCACAAAAATCCTGAGGCAAATTCCCCTATCCTAGCCCACAAGGGTTTCTCAGACAATAGCGCCGTCGTCGCGTACGATATACGGCTAAACTTGCTTTGATACGCGATTCTTTCGTCTAATAGACACTAGTTTTAAACTGCGCGTGTTGTCCGCGTTAAATCTTCCGCTCACCTACACAATCACAATCATCCATATGCTGCCCAACTTGACTCTTGGTAAAAAAATAACCTTCGCTGCATTGTTTGCGAGCGCGACCGCGTTGACGTCGGTCGCAACGGCGCAGACGGCACCGTCGTCTAAACCCGTGCCAGTTTTCCAGGTAAGCGATGGGTGGCGCTCTGCTGTGACGCCGTATCTATGGCTGGTAAACATAAACGGCAGCATCTATTACGATGACACACGTTTGGGGCGTGCAGATCTAAGCAGCAGCGAACTGTTATCGCATCTGAATGCCGCAGGCATGGTGACTCTGGAAGCGCACAAAGGCCGATTGGGGCTAGTGGCTGATCTGGTGTATTCGAAGATATCATCGCAAAACTCGACGATTCGTGGAGCCATTGACTTAGGTAGTAAAACCACGGTCGAGCAAGGTATCTATACTTTTGCGGGTTCATATACGGTGCACAACAGCCCCTCCGCTTACGTAGACGCCTTAGTAGGCTTGCGTGTTATGGATATGCGCGCCTCGACCGCTGTCGCCGTAGTCGGAGCGCCGCGAGGACTCACAAAGAGTAAAAACATCACGACAACCGACCCAATTATTGGTTTGAAGGGACGCATGCAGCTGGGTTCGAGTGACTATTTCGTCCCCTTTTACCTTGACGTCGGTGGCGGCAGCAGTAATACCGAAGTCACGAGCCAGCAGATGGTCGGTGTGGGACGCGCATTTTCTTGGGGTGACACAACCTTGGGCGTTAAAAATCTTTACTACAAACAGAAAGCAAATGGTGTCACGACGGACCAAAGTCTTTACGGTGTGACGTTAGGCGTCACCTTTAAGTTTTAAGTTCGGATAGATCACGCTCGGTGCACACCTATGCATCGAGCGGCTGCACGACAAGTTCGAAGGTCACAAGCACGGGATTTTCCCCTCGCGCTAACACGCCCTCAGAAACTCCCCCCAGGTAGTCAACCATCACGATATCGATACGTGCCCTAGGTTCCCCATCATCACCTAAACGAATCTCGCCCTGACGAATCAGCAGCTCCGTCACAAAAGGTTCGACAACGCGGCCATCTTCGAACACTGCACCGACCGTACTCCCTACTCCACCTTCTATCGTCGCAGCGGTAATGCCGTGCTCCTGACAAAAACGCTCCAACGCAAAACAGAGATCCACGTTCGGAGAGAGCCGAACCATATGCGCCGTGCCGAGTGCAGTCGACACCTTGTTCTGTCCCGAGACCGAGGCGGCAGAGGTCCTCTGAGGCACAAACAAAGAAAAATTTGTCTCCGCATCCGGAGTCACAACAAACTCAGCGTCTTGTATTGCCCTGCCGGTCGCTAGAATTTCGCGAGCGACCTGGACTTGATCAGGCAACAGATGGCCGCTATGACGCCTGCCGCTTGGCTCTGTCCACACGGCATGGCAATGCAGCCAAGGCTGCCCTGCGCGCACGCCATAAGTCACCGTCGCTGCCTCAAGCAAGACCACACCCTCTACGCGATAGGTCTCACTGAAATAGACCGCATGCTCACTTGTCTTAGAAAGTGCTGGCATACAGAAGGCAAAGCAATCCAACGCACCGCCACTCAGACGCATCACGGCACTGGAGCTGCCGATATCGCGCATCGCCGTCGCCACTGCGTTGAGCAGGGTCTGTCCGGGCGCGAGACGCGTCACAAACTCTTCTACCCGACAGGGCACGCTGTGAAGGCGATTGGGGGCTGCATTGCCTGGGTGCTGGATATGGCGCATGGTGGGGAGGTATGTGCGGAAATCTGTGGAATTGCGATAATAGAGAATAATCACCAAAATCGCTTGGCTAATGATACTTAGAAAAGTCTCCCCGGGCGATGCCGTTTAGGTATGTGGCCTTAACAAGGATCCAAAGAAAGATGGAATTTTCACTAACCCCCAGGCAGCTTGAACTTCAAGCACGCACCCGCTCATTTATTTCCGATGTCATCATCCCCTTAGAGCGTGATCCGAGAGCCACTGCGCACGGCCCGACCGAAGAGCTGCGCAATGAACTTGTTGCGCACGCCCGCGCCGCTGGGTTGTTGACCCCCCACGCCTCGGTTGAACTGGGTGGATTAGGACTCACGCATGCTGAAAAGGCTGTCGTCTTTGAAGAAGCCGGTTATTCCACTTTAGGTCCAACCGCCATGAATATCCATGCGCCGGACGAGGGCAATATTCACCTCATGGAAGTCGTTGCGACACCGGAACAAAAAGAGCGCTGGCTACGCCCTCAGGTGCAAGGCCATATACGCTCGTGCTTCGCGATGACAGAGCCCAGCCCTGGCGCCGGCGCAGATCCATCCATGATGCAAACCACCGCGGTCAAAGACGGTGACCACTATGTGATCAATGGCACCAAGTGGTTCATTACGGGTGCGCAGGGTGCCACGTATGTCATCATCATGGCAAAAATGGAAGACGGTTCTGCAACCATGTTTTTGAGTGACATGAGCCGCATAGGGATTAGCGTCACGCGTCAGATGGACGCCCTCGATAGTTGCTTTACCGGGGGACACTGCGTGATGACCTTCGAAAACGTACGAATCCCCGCGACTGATGTCCTAGGAGAAATCGGACGCGGTTTCAAATATGCTCAAGTACGCTTGGCGCCTGCTCGCCTGACACACTGTATGCGCTGGCTTGGACAGGCCCGTCGCGCTCACGACATCGCAACAGACTACGCACGCAAGAGAGAAGCCTTCGGCAGAATTTTAGGCAAACACGAAGGTGTTGGATTTATGTTGGCGGATAACGATATGGACTTGCAAACGAGCAGGTTGCATATTGCGCACACTGCCTGGATTTTAGATCAGGGGCATGGTGCCAATTTCGAATCGAGCCGAGCCAAGGTCGTGTGTTCCGAAGCGGAATGGCGTGTCGTAGATCGTTGCGTACAAATCTTGGGTGGGCAAGGCGTCACCGGCGAAACCATGGTGATGCGTATCTTCACGGACATGCGGGCATTTCGAATTTACGATGGTCCAAGCGAAGTGCACCGTTGGAGCATGGCACGCAAGATTATCGAGGCTGGAGAGAAACGCGCATGACCGCAATAAACAATACAGGGATACTGTTCAACCTCCAAGGCCACACCGCACTGGTAACAGGTGCATCGAGCGGCATCGGGCATCATCTCGCCCTCACGCTCGCTCAGGCTGGTGCGCGTGTCGTTGTCGCCGCGCGCAGAGTGGATAAACTCGAGAGCCTCGTCGGTGAAATAAAACAACGTGGCGGTCAAGCGTCTGCCGTCGCACTAGACGTTACAAGCGCAGCCAGCGTCACAGCATGTTTTGACGCAATCGAAGCGCAAGGGCTGCTAGCGGATGTCGTGGTCAGCAACGCTGGGGTGACGGTGGCCAAACCGGCCCTTCAACAGACCGAGCAAGACTGGGATCAGGTCCTGGATACCAATCTTAAAGGGTGTTGGCTTGTCAATACTGAGGCGGCACGTAGGCTTGTGCATCACAAGAAGCCAGGAAGCATCATCAATATATCTTCCATCTTAGGCGAGCGTGTGGCGGGTGCTGTCGTGGGTTACAGCGCATCGAAAGCCGGCGTTACACAGTTTACGAAATCCTTGGCTCTCGAATTCGCGCGCTACGGCATTCGCGTGAATGCCGTGCTACCTGGCTACGTTGTGACGGATTTAAATAGCGAGTTTTTAGCCAGCGATGCGGGTAAGAAATTAGAGTCTCGCATTCCCTTTAGACGTTTTTGCCAGATGTCAGATATGGATGGCCCAATACTGCTGCTGGCATCAGATGCTGGACGCGCCATGACGGGAACAAGCCTAGCTGTTGACTGGGGACATCTCGTGAGTTCCCTATGACACAGCCAGAAGCGACCTCCACAAAATCCGCTGCGTTCGATCAGAACGTGCTCGCGGCTTGGTTAAAAGCGCAAGGCCTACTGGACCGAGCCACGCTCACCGTCAAAGCGTTGACCGGCGGCCAATCTAACCCGACTTTTCTACTGTCGAGTGGTGCGCAGCGTTATGTTTTAAGAAAAAAACCCCCCGGTCCTCTTCTGCCTTCTGCGCATGCCGTCGATCGTGAATTTCGCGTCATGCAAGCTTTACAACACAGTGATGTGCCGGTTCCCAAGTTGTTTGCATACAGCGAAGAGCTCGACGTCGTGGGTACACCGTTCTACATCATGGAGTATTTAGATGGCCGGGTGATCGTCGATCAATCCCTACCTGGCTTAACAAAAACTGACCGAGCAAGCGTCTATCAAGACATGAATCGTGTCATCGCCGCGTTACATAACGTTGACTACGCAAAGGTCGGACTTGAAACCTTTGGTAAACCCGGCAACTACTTCGGGCGACAAATTGCCCGCTGGAGCCGGCAATACAAAGAGGCCAACACAGAGGACATCCCTGAACTTCATGCTCTGATCGATTGGTTACCAGCGAACATCCCCGCGGGCGAACAGACGTCAATTGTTCACGGAGACTATCGTTTAGACAATCTGGTCTTGCATCCCACCGAGCCACGCGCCATCGGCTTACTAGACTGGGAACTAGCGACTTTGGGCCATCCACTCGCGGATTTTGCTTATCACTGTATGAGTTGGCATATACCCGCGTCCTTATGGCGAGGGATCGGAGGGCTCGATCTCGCGGCGTTAGGGATACCCGACGAGGCGTATTATTTAAAGCAATATTCCGAAGCAACAGGACTGGACGGCGCCGAACACTGGGACTTCTATCTCGCTTATAACTTGTTCAGAATGGCGGCGATTCTCCAAGGCATCGCACGAAGGGCCGCCGATGGGACCGCCGCATCAAGTGATGCGCTCGAGACTGGTAGCAAAGCAAGGCCACTCGCTGAAATCGGCTGGAAATATGCACAACGCTATGCGAGTAGCAGATAATCTGCCCACAAGTGCGCAATCAGACACCTCGCAAAAACTGGCAATTCGAAGATACTAAACAGCTTGGTTTAAAAAGAACGCTTGGACAGCAGTAGCATTGCTACGATTGGAATGCATTCGCGTTTTAGTCGTCCAATGACTGATTACTTTTTCTAGGAATATCACATGAGCACAATGATTCGATGCGCAGTGAGCGGCTTAATTGCAGCCTCCGCATTTATTGCAAGCCACGCATCTGCGCAGGTTGTGTACTGCACGGCCGAAGGTGCCCCAGCGGGCTGTGTGGCACGCGCTGTTGATCGAGGTGCACCTGGAGTGGGTGTACTGCCAGGGCCAGGCGTTGGCGCGCCAGGCCCCGGCATTGCCCCCGGCGTTGGAGCTCCTGGACCAGGCGTGGCACCCGGCGTTGGTGCACCTGGGGTCGGTGCACCGGGGGTTGGTGCTGCGGGCGCGCGTGGGCCTGGCGAAGGTCCTAACCGTGGCGGCCCCGCGAATCGGCCTGGTGCGCGATAACATCTCGGCTTGTCGTTGATTACTTCTTAAGAACCTTGCTCGCTGCCTTGGCGATCAAGGTTGAGATGACGTCGCTACGCGGTTCTTTGTAGTGCTCCGCGAGCGCGTCCAAAGACTCCGAAATATTCTTATCAAGAATGATTTCAACGCGTTTTGCACCCGCTTCAATCCGCTTGCGCCTGTGTTCCGCAGTACGTTCTACAGGTGAAATGGGGACAGGCAACCTGGGGCGCCCTCGCCGCGAGAGTCCTGGCAAAAAACCTTGTCCAGGCAACACGCCGGTTTGATTAGTCGAATGATTGGGCAGAGTGCTTGTTCGTTTGTCGCCCGCCCGTTTAGGGGACTGCGCGCGAACACGTTGCGTCCGCTTCGATTCTGTGTTGGTCGCACCCAGGGAATCAACAGGCTCGACAGGAGGGGCTTCGTCCTCGCCGAACAGTGAAAGTACTTGGCCTTTCTTCGGATTTGACATCACAACTCAATAAATCAACCGGATAGGTATATTTATATCACTATCTACGGTTTTCATCTAGTGCGCTCAAGTCGGAAGGGTGCAACTACCCTCGCCTAGCTCTCGCTCAAGCATAGCCGTGTCGCGCCACTGCCCGAACTTGAAGCCGACGGACCGAAACAGCCCAACCTGTTCAAATCCCAACGCCTTATGCAAGGCTAAAGAGGCCGCACTACTGTCCCCAATCACAGCCAACATTTGGCGATAACCAAGCGCCGTGCAACGCTCGATGACCGCGTGAAGCAACGCGCGCCCGACGCCTTTGCCGGCCAGCCCTTCTCTGACATACACAGAGTCTTCAACGGTGAAACGATAAGCGGGGCGGGGCCGATACATGGTCGCGTATGCGTAACCCACAATAGCTCCCTCAAGCTCTGCAACAAAATAAGGCAAACCTTTTGCGACAATATCCGCGCGGCGCTGTTGCATCTCTTGAAGCGTTGGCGGTGTCAGTTCAAACGACGCCGTGCCGTGCAGCACGTGGTGTGCGTAAATATCTTGGATGACGACGACATCGTCTTCAACACTGTCGCGAATCAAGAGAGTGGGTGTTGGGGATGTCATCGCTTATCTCTCCATCAATTCCAGAATTGCATTCGCAAACACGCTGGGCACCTCTTGAGGCATATTATGCCCAACCCCAGGCACAACCCGATGTTCACGCTTGCCAGAAAAACGTTTCGCATGCGCTGCAGGACTGGACGGACTACGCACGCCATCGTCGCCACCATCAAACGTGATAGTGGGAACAGTAATCACTGGGGACTGGGCGAGGCGGGCTTCGATAGCTGCATAGGCAGGATCGCCCGCAACCAAACCAAACCGATGTCGATAACTGTGGATCACGACATCGACAAAGTCGGGGTTATCAAACGCTGGAGCGCTGCGCAAAAATGTTGACGCATCGAAATTCCAGGTCGGAGACCATAAGCGCCACAGTAGCTCAATCAAGCCTCGCCGATCATTCGCAAGCCCGGCTCGGCCCCGCTCGCTATGAAAATAGTACTGATACCAAAGTCTGTGCTCATTCGATGGCGTGTCGGGCGTAAGCGCTGTTGCAATATTTTGAATGTTGTAGCTATTAAAAGAAACCAATGCTTGACAACGTTCGGGCCAAAGCGCTGCCACGACGCAAGCGGCACGCCCACCCCAATCGTAGCCAGCAAGAACCGCAGATGGCACGTGCAGTGCATCCATCAAGGCAAGTAAATCAGCGCCTAGCGCCGCCTGCTCGCCAGAGCGTAGCGTCCTGGGATCAAGAAAGCGTGTCGGGCCATACCCGCGCAAATACGGGACGATCACCCGGCATCCTGCCGATGCGAGAATCGGCGCAACCTCGGCATAGGTATGCACATCGTACGGAAAGCCGTGCATCAACAACACGACTGGACCGTGCACGGGTCCATACTCCAAATAAGAGATGTCGAGCACTCCCGCACAAATATTGCGAGATGCCGGCAAGGCGAAGTTGGTGTGCTTGTTTTCCATAACTTAACCTAGCGAAGGGATTCCAACTGCCGCAACAATTTTGGGAATTGCGCATCGACTACATCCAAACGAATCGCGCTCATCCGAGGGTTGCCCAAATTGAGGCAAATAATAATCGCGGCAAGAACTACAAATAGGAACAACACGGTTAACCCCACCTGCTGCCCCTTTTCAATCCCCGTCTTATAACCGCAAATGGCTGAAATGATCATCAAGAGCACGATTAGCGCTTGCCAAAGGATGCGCGGCGTTTGCATAAAAATAGATGCGAACTGTTGATCAAAACTCGAGTTCATTATCTGAACTCGAGTAAGAAAAGAATTAAATATGATGCGATCATCACCGACATATTTCGGAAGCAATGCATAGGCGTGTCGCAAAAGCTGCAGCCCTGCCTCTTTCTGAGCACGCCCACGTTCCTCTATCCCGAGGGTCCGTATCGGTCTGTCGTAAAAATGTTTTCGTCGCTCAACGTACTCGGCTAACAACTTTAAAACGTCTTGCCTGTCGTCTGCCCTAAGCATTTTCGTTGAATCCATAACCGCTGCGATACTTAAGATCTCATCGACGGTAAGCTTGCGTTGGGTCTCGTAGTTGTTCGTTGATCCAGATAACTGGAACGCAACCAGGATCGCAAAGAAACCAAAAATCGACGTAATGAAAATACTACTAACCTCAACCGTCTCTTTGTTGATTGTGCGCCTTACCCGCGCGCCATACAGCCAACTCAAGCCGAACACGATCACTACGGCGACCGATAAGCCGACGTAGAGCCAACCAGACTGCAACAGCAAGATGTTTGTTTCGTGAGTCATCGTGCATTCCGCTTCAGATAGTAAATGCGCGAGAGGTTAAATAATCATTCCCACTCAATAGTTACTCGGTTAAAAAACATATATAAATCATATAGTTACAGTCACCAAAACGAGTGCGTGTAACTTTTGTGTAACTTGGCTGAGTTGGGACTGTTTTTAACAAAGCAAAATCCTATTCGTTTTCAACGCTTAATTTTAAAGCTGTTACACAGGTTGCGGAACTTAAACCAATCATAAATCATCAGAAATTAAACTTTAAAGTTATTCTATTTTCCTCTAGCATAACGTTTCAAACGCATAGCCAAAGTCCCACTGTGTAGCTCAAATAGATGACTATCAAAGTCATAAAAGTAAACTGAATAACCTTCACCTTCGACTCTGGGTCTGGGTGGCTTCTTTTCTAATTTCATTTCATCAATTAAAAGTTCTTTTTTTATAATTTCATCTTCATGAATAGCAAAAGCAATATGATGGTAATCACGTTCTAACTTTGGATTGCCTTTCATAGCAACCAACCATAAGTTTTCTGTCTCATCGACACTATTTTGATTGCCAATTAAGTAAAAACGCTCTTCAGATAATGAGAACTGTTCTGCACCACTATCGTAAACTTTTCTCGCGTCTAAAACGCTTATTAATATTTCTTCCAACCTATTAAGATCGCTACTAATTAAAGTTATGTGACTTAATCCATTCACAGTCATACAACATCTCTCACTAAGTGCATTTTGAAAAAATAGAATAGAGTAGTTTTTTTCATACAGTCCTCCGAAATAAGTAACTATGATTTCGAATAGTGTCACCAATGTGTAAGTTTATGTGTAACTTAAAATTCTCATACTCAATAAAATCCATGACTTAGTGATTTATCAGATTGACACTCAAAAATCAAAAGTCTTTACCAATCAATCACTTAAAAATTCCCGTCATTCCCACTCGATTGTCGCGGGTGGTTTGCTCGAAACGTCGTACACAACTCGGTTGATGCCTCGGACTTCGTTGATGATTCGCGATGAAACCTTTGCGAGTAATGGATAAGGTATTGGCGCCCAGTCAGCAGTCATGAAGTCTGAAGTTTGCACCGCACGCAAGGCGACTACATATTCATAGGTGCGTCCGTCACCCATCACACCGACAGATTTCACGGGCAAGAAGACTGCAAATGCCTGTGAGGTTAAGTCATACCAACTTTGCTTGGTCTCTGGGTCAATCGTCTTACGTAATTCTTCAATAAAAATAGCGTCTGCGCGACGCAGCAGATCTGCGAATTCGCTATTGACCGCGCCCAGAATCCGTACACCCAGCCCTGGCCCAGGGAACGGATGACGGTAAACCATACCGTGCGGTAACCCAAGTGCCAGACCGAGCTTTCGGACTTCATCCTTAAACAATTCACGCAGCGGTTCAAGAAGCTTGAGATTAAGTGTCTCTGGCAAGCCACCAACGTTATGGTGCGATTTAATCGCAACGGCTTTTCCGGTTTTAGCGCCGGCGGACTCGATGACATCCGGATAAATAGTGCCCTGCGCCAACCACTTTGCTGCCTTCAGTTGGCTGGCCTGATGTTGAAATACCTCTACAAACTCACGACCAATGATCTTGCGTTTGGCTTCAGGATCCGTCACACCGGCAAGCTTGCCCATAAACTGCTCAGTGGCATCGACGTGGATGATCTTCACGCCCATATTTTGAGCGAACGTCTCCATTACCTGTTTGCCTTCGTCTAAGCGAAGCAGGCCGTGATCCACAAACACGCAGGTCAAACGGTCGCCAATTGCACGATGAATCAATGCGGCGGCGACCGATGAATCCACCCCGCCAGATAAGCCGAGGATCACTTCGTCCTGCCCAACTTGCTCGCGTATACGCGCGATGGCCTCGTCGACGTAGTTCGGCATCGTCCAATCGCCTGTACAAGCGCAAATGTCATTCACAAAACGATTCAATAAAGCCTGTCCCTGGATCGTATGTGTCACCTCAGGGTGAAACTGCACAGCGTAAAAACGTCTCGCTTCATCTGCCATCCCTGCGATGGGACACGAATCCGTTGACGCCATGACTTTAAAGCCGTCCGGTAATTTGGTGACTTGATCGCCATGACTCATCCAGACCTTGAGCATGCCATGGCCTTCGGCGGTGACGAAGTCCTGAATATCTTTTAACAAAGAGGTATGACCACGCGCCCGGACCTCGGCGTAACCAAACTCTCGATGATCGGCGTGACTCACTGTGCCACCCAGTTGCTGAGCCATTGCTTGCATCCCATAGCAGATGCCAAGCACGGGAACACCCAACGAAAACACCGTCTCAGGCACCTTGAGCGAATCTTCGTCATAGGCTGAGCCGTGACTGCCCGAGAGAATGATTCCCTTGAGGCCTAAGCCAAGCTGTTTCTGCAGAAAATCGGCCGAAACATCGCCGGGATGAAGTTCACAATACACACCCGCTTCGCGTACGCGACGCGCGATTAACTGCGTCACTTGTGAACCGTAATCAAGAATAAGAATGCGCTGGTGCATGCGAGTCAAGCCTGTCTGAATGAAAGACACCGGCTAGTGAGCCGGTGCCAAAAAATACCGCACGCGCACAGGCGCAGCGGGCCACAACTTAGTCTGCGCGGTAGTTTGGTGCTTCTTTAGTGATCTGGACATCATGTACGTGCGACTCGCGCATCCCTGCCGCAGTGATTTGCACGAACTCTGGTTTGGTACGCATTTCTTCAATGGAAGCACAACCACAATACCCCATTGACGCGCGCACACCACCGACTAATTGGAAAATGATAGCTAACACGCTGCCCTTGTAAGGAACGCGCCCTTCAATACCTTCCGGCACAAGCTTGTCAGCATTGTTAGCGGGATCTTGAAAATAACGATCTGCCGATCCATCGGTCATCGCACCCAAACTACCCATGCCGCGGTAGGATTTGTAGGAGCGTCCTTGGAATAACACGACCTCGCCAGGCGCTTCCTCGGTACCGGCAAACATTCCGCCCATCATGACTGTTGAGGCACCAGCAGCGATCGCTTTCGCGACGTCACCTGAGAATCGCACGCCGCCGTCCGCTATCAACGGCACGCCGGTGCCCTCGAGCGCTTTAGACACATCGGAGATTGCCGTGATCTGCGGGACGCCTACGCCGGCCACGACACGCGTCGTGCAAATCGAACCCGGTCCGATCCCCACTTTGACCGCATCTGCACCTGCCTGCAACAGAGCACGTGCCGCGTCAGCGGTGGCGATATTGCCACCAACCACCTCAACTTTCGGGAAGTTAGTTTTGACCCAACGTACGCGCTCGATCACACCGGCGGAATGCCCGTGCGCCGTGTCAACCACAATCACATCGACACCCGCAGCGACCAGCTTCTCAACGCGCTCTTCGGTTCCGTCACCGACTCCAACGGCTGCGCCGACACGCAATTGACCGTGGCTGTCTTTACACGCCGCAGGGTGCTCTGTGTTCTTGACGATGTCCTTTACTGTGGCCAAGCCGCGTAACTGAAACGCGTCGTTGACGATCAACACGCGCTCGAGGCGGTGTTTATGCATGAGTGTTTGCGCTTCGGCGAGGGTGGCGCCCTCTTTCATCGTGACCAAACGCTCTTGCGGTGTCATGATCGAACTGATCAGGGCTTCGAGGCGGTCCTCAAAGCGTAGATCTCGGTTGGTCACAATGCCAACCACCTTGCCGTGCTGCACAACCGGCAAGCCTGAAATACCATGCTGACGCTGCAGTGCAATCGCATCGCGCACAGTCATATCGGGGGTGAGCGTAATTGGGTCAATCACAATACCGAATTCGTGTCGCTTGACGCGCGCCACTTCTTTGGCCTGCTGATCAGCAGTTAAGTTCTTGTGAATGATGCCGATTCCGCCCTCTTGTGCCATCGCAATGGCAAGCCGAGACTCTGTGACGGTGTCCATCGCAGCCGAAACGAGCGGGATATTCAGAGAAATATTCCGGGTAAGCCGGGTCACGAGCGAGGTGTCGCGCGGAAGCACCTGCGAAAACGCAGGTATCAACAACACATCATCGAAGGTCAGCGCGGTTTGGATAAGACGCATACAAAAAGCTCCGAGCGCAAAGCGTGATTATACGATAGCGCGAGCTAGCCTATATGGGCCCGCGCGTTTTGAAAAAACCGCATCCAAGGCGTGTAGGGACCGGACGAATCCTTATCCCCCCAAGCCCTAGGCGACCAGGACATCATCACATTTCGCGTAACACGCTCTGGGTGAGGCATCATCACGGTAAATCTGCCATCCTCAGTCGTCACCGCGGTCAATCCCTCCGGGCTTCCATTGGGATTAAAGGGGTAGCGCTCAGTTGGCGTGCCGTAGTGATCGACAAAATGCGCTGCGCGGAGAACTTTCTCAGAGTTACCCTGCCGCGAGAAGTTTGCGTACCCTTCTCCGTGAGCCACCGCGACGGGTATGCGCGCACCGGTCATCCCGTTAAAGAATAGAGAGGGACTCTCCACCACCTCCAGCAAGGACAGGCGGGCTTCGTACTTTTCTGATTGATTACGCGTAAACCGTGGCCAGTGCTCTGCGCCTGGAATCATGGCGGCCAGCGCAGCCATCATTTGGCAACCGTTACACACACCCAGTGCGAACGTGTCTTTACGCGCAAAATACGCGGCAAACTGATCGGCCAATTGGTTATTGAACAAAATACTGCGCGCCCAACCTTCCCCGGCGCCTAGCACATCGCCATAACTAAACCCGCCAACCGCAACCAGACCCTGAACGTCTTTTAAATCCACCACCCCATTTTGCAAGTCGGTCATGTGCACATCCCAGGCTTCAAAGCCAGAACGGTCAAAGGCCCACGCCATCTCAACTTGGCTATTGCAGCCTTGCTCACGCAAGATCGCAATACGGGGACGCTGTGCTAGGTTCAGGTAGGGTGCTGCAATATTTTCTTGGGGATCGAAGGCGACCACTCCGGACATACCGGGGTCTTTAGCATCCAACCAAAGATCGTACTCGGCTTGCGCGCACGCTGGATTATCGCGACGCGAAGCAATGCGATAACTCACATCACTCCAAATTCGACCAAGATCCGCACGAGACTTATTCCAAATCATTTTCCCGTCACGGAAAATCTCGATCGCATCATTTGCGTTGAGCGATCCCACCACATGAGCATGCGCGGATAACCCAGCGCCGCGTAACACTTGCATCACCGCATCGCGCTCAGCAGCGGGCACTTGAATGACCGCGCCAATCTCTTCGCTAAACAGCGCTTTTAATGTCAGTTCATTGCGCTGCACAGCCACTTGTTCAGGGCGAATTTTGTAATCCCCCCAATCCGAGGCATTTGCATCAATCGTCAGCATGTCAAGGTTCAAGGACACCCCGGTGTGCCCAGCAAACGCCATTTCACAGATCGTAGTAAACAGTCCGCCGTCAGAGCGATCGTGATAGGCCAACAGAACGCCGCTTTGCGCAAGCGCACGAATGGTGACAAACATCGTACGCAAGGCTTGCGCGTCATCGACATCGGGTACCGTCTCGCCAACTTGATTACACACTTGCGCGAGGATAGAGGCACCCATTCGATGCTGGCCTCGCCCTAAGTCGATCAAAATCAAGCTGGTCGGCCCAACATCGGTACGCAACGCTGGGGTGAGCGTTTGGCGAACATCTGCAACCGGTGCGAAGGCTGTGACAATTAAAGAAACTGGCGAAATGACCTTGCGCGAGTCCGCACCCTCGGTCCAAGCTGTCTGCATCGACAAAGAATCTTTGCCCACGGGAATGGAAAGACCCACCGCCTGACACAACAAACTAACAGCTGACACCGTGTCGTATAGCGCTGCATCCTGCCCGGGAGCGCCACACGCAGCCATCCAGTTCGCCGACAGTTTGATGTCCTCCATCTGAGCCACATCTGCTGCCGCTAAATTTGTCAGGGCCTCTGCAATCGCCATCCTTCCGGACGCGGGCGCATTAATCATCGCAACCGGTGTGCGCTCACCCATCGCCATCGCTTCGCCGCGCGTATCATCATGGTCAGACAGTGTGACGGCACAGTCGGCCACAGGAATCTGCCACGGCCCAACCATTTGATCGCGACTAGATAGACCGCCAACCGTACGGTCACCGATCGTAATCAGGAAAGACTTGTCTGCAACAGTTGGGTGTTGCAGCACACGGGTGATTGCGTCGTCTAGCGGTATCACTGTTAAATCAAGTGCCGAGGTCTCGGGAGTGATCCGCTTTACGTCTCGTGTCATACGCGGAGGCTTGCCGAGAATGACGTCAATCGGCACATCCACGGGTCTCGTCCCAACTTGCGGTTGAATCGAGTCGATTCCAGGCAACCCTTCACCGATCACCACTTTTAATTGCCGCTCTTTTGTCGCTACGCCGACAATCGCAAAGGGACAGCGTTCTCGCTGTGCAATTTGCTCAAAGCGCGCTAAGTCTTCAGGAAGTACCGATAGCACGTAGCGCTCTTGCGATTCATTGCTCCAAATTTCCGCGGCAGACATGCCAGACTCTTCGAGTGGCACGCGCTTTAGATCAAAGGTGGCCCCACGACCGGCGTCATTGACCAACTCAGGAAAAGCGTTAGACAGTCCACCCGCTCCGACGTCATGAATCGCGACGATTGGATTGTTGGTGCCCTGCTGCCAACAGCGATCAATCACCTCTTGGCAGCGACGTTCAATTTCTGGATTACCACGCTGGACTGAATCAAAATCCAACGCTGCCGTGTTCGTGCCCACCGCCATACTAGAGGCTGCACTTCCACCCATACCAATACGTAGCCCCGGGCCACCAAGCTGTATCAACAACGAACCAGGTTGAATCACATTCTTCTTGGTGGATCCGTCATCGATACTACCCAGCCCGCCCGCAATCATGATGGGTTTGTGATAACCCCATCTTGTCAGCCCAGAGGTTTGCTCAAAGGAGCGGAAATAACCGAGCAGGTTCGGACGGCCGAACTCATTATTGAACGCAGCTGCCCCTAAGGGCCCATCGATCATGATCGAAAGTGGACTAGCAATGCGATCGGGCGCGCCATGATGATCTGATTCCCAGACACGCGCCGCGTCAGCCAAGCGTAGGTGCGAAACAGTAAAGCCGGCCAAGCCTGCCTTGGGCTTTGAGCCTCGGCCCGTCGCCCCTTCATCGCGAATCTCACCGCCCGAGCCTGTCGATGCCCCCTCGAAGGGAGCGATAGCGGTCGGATGGTTGTGCGTCTCTACCTTCATCACCGTGTGCACTAATTGCGTACGACTGGCATACATCGGAGCCATGCCCGCTACAGGAAGGCGTGCCTCGAAACGCTGAGCGAGTCCACCCGCCATGATCGCCGCGTTATCCGAGTAGGCGACGACAGTCCCTAGAGGCTGCGCCGCATGGGTCTCCCGTATCATTCCGAATAAGGTTTTGTCGGTCGGCTTGCCGTCAATCACCCATTGCGCATTGAATATTTTGTGGCGGCAATGCTCGCTATTTGCTTGGGCAAACATCATGAGTTCGACGTCAGTCGGATCGCGACCCAACTCAGTAAATGATTGGGTCAGATAGTCAATCTCATCGTCGGATAGAGCAAGACCTAGGGCGCTATTCGCCTGGGCAAGTGCTCCTCGACCCATTGCAGTGACGGGAACTGTGCGTATCTCTTTGCCGGGCAAGGACTCAAACAACGACGTTGGGTCAAAGCGCTGATCGACCACCGTCTCTGTCATACGGTCATGCAAACAGTCGGCCGCATGGGCGAGCATCTCGGCGTCAAAGCTTTTAGTCTTGAGCCAACCACGTTCGGGAGTCAAGGTGTATCGAACACCCCGTTCAATACGACGAATATTGTTGAGCCCGCAGTTGTGCGCGATGTCGGTGGCTTTACTCGCCCACGAAGACACCGTCCCCAAACGCGGAATCACCGTTAACGAAAGTGCCTCTGCGGAGTCGTTCGTGACCGCAGCCTGTCCGTAGTCCAACAATTGGACAAGTTTTGCGTGATCGTCTTTGGACAGCGCCCTGTCACACCAGACGTAATGCTCAAACCGGGCAGTAATCTCTGCAATGGGCAAGCCTAGTTCTTTCAACTTTGCCAGCAGCCGTTCATGCCTAAAAGGGGATAAAACAGACGAGCCAGGGATTTGCAGGATGTCAGACACAGTGAAAGCCGGTGATTTGGGTAGGGGAAAACACGCATTTTAGCGCTCTAACCGGAGTTTTAGGGCTGAGGCTAAGGCCATCCTTGCTATGATGTCCTACGCATTCTTTTTTACCTTGGAGACAAAACATGTCCATTTCGAGACGCACCCTGTTGACTGGCGCTGGTGCCGGTGTCATCACCCTCGCCGCCCCGCTAAATAGCGTCTGGGCGCAATCCAAAGCAGAGTTTTCGTACAAATACGCGAACAACCTGCCGCTGACGCACCCCATGAACATTCGTGCCAAAGAGATGGCCGACGCCGTTCAAAAAGATACCCAGGGGCGTGTTGAGATACGAATCTTCCCAAGTAGCCAGCTTGGTTCGGACACCGACATGCTGAGCCAGGTACGCAATGGTGGTGTGGAATTCTTCACGCTGTCAGGTCTGATCCTGGCAACGTTAGTCCCCGCGTCGTCCATTACGGGCATTGGCTTTGCCTTTAGCGATTACAACGCAGTCTGGAAAGCACTCGACGGCGACCTCGGTGCTCATGTCCGCAGAGAGATCGGCAAGGCCAACCTTGTTGCGATGGACAAAATCTGGGATAACGGTTTCCGTCAAATTACGTCCTCGACCAAGCCGATTCAAACCGCAGACGATTTGAAGGGTTTCAAAATCCGCGTTCCGGTGTCGCCACTTTGGACCTCCATGTTCAAAGCTTTCGACTCGGCACCTGCCTCCATCAACTTTAACGAGGTGTACAGCGCACTTCAGACAAAGATTGTCGACGGCCAGGAAAACCCACTCGCAATTATTGACACGGCAAAACTCAACGAAGTGCAGAAGTTCTGTTCAATCACCAATCACATGTGGGATGGCTTCTGGTTCCTCGCAAACCGTCGTGCCTGGGAGCGTCTGCCAGAGAAACTGCGTGACGTCGTTGCCGGTCATATCAACGCAGCCGGCATGAAAGAGCGTGCTGACGTTGCCGCAATGAATGCAGGCCTACAGAAGGGCCTAACCGAAAAAGGCATGATCTTTAATCAGACACAGGCCGACTCCTTCCGCGATCGTCTGCGTGCAGGTGGTTTCTACTCTGAATGGAAAGGCAAACTTGGAAATGAGGCATGGGAGTTGCTCGAAAAATCGAGCGGCAAACTGTCTTAAAACAAAGGCGTTAAACGGACGAGCTCTGCTAGTCCGTTTGTCACGACTCCGGGCGACTGTCCTTGCACAGCGCCCGGTTTTTTATATGACCTGAACGGGAATCGCCATGTCGACCGAGATCACCACACCGCCTCTGCCTATTGTCTCTCGCCTGCTCAA
>CAIUZV010000375.1 GCA_903903735.1 uncultured beta proteobacterium
GGGCGGGCGGGCCGTTGCGATTCCGTTCGAGTTTGCACGGTCAACGACGGCGCTTGTCACCAAAATTCGGCAAACCTAAGGACGAGGCCCGAACCCTAGGTTCGGGGCCGTTGCGCTGAGCGCGTGATGGGCCTTGGTTCTTGTTAAAACTTAAAGCGTGACGTTGTAAAGCCGCTCAGCGGCTTGATCACGGTTTCAAATAGTGGTGTGGTTTCGAAGCTTGCGGCGGTGCTGCGGGTGACCCGATAAACCGTCATGGCGGGCGCCTGACCCACGACAACGACCATTCGGCCGCCTACGCATAGTTGATATTTAAGCGCGTCAGGGATTGTAGGTACCGAACCGGTGACCAAAATGGCATGGTGCTCTGTCGTGCCCCAACCATTGCTGGCGTCGCCCGTTTCAACGGTGACGTTCGTGACACCGGCTTGTTGCAAATTCTGTTGTGCAAACGCGGATAGGCGCGGATCGATTTCGATCGAGGTGACGCAATGCGATAGCTTGGCTAGCAGCGCAGCTTGATAGCCAGAGCCCGTACCCACTTCGAGGACGCAGTCGTCTGCCTGAAGCTGAAGTAGCTGAGTCATGGTGGCTTCGAGCTTGGGCGACAGCATCGTTTGATGGGTTTCACCCGAGGAAATCGTCAGGGGAATTTCCAGATCAGAAAACGCGAGGTTGCGATAGCCCGCCGGCACAAAAAGTTCACGACGCACGCTGAATAAGGCTTCGAGCACGTTGTTATCAAAGACGCCACAGGGGCGAATCTGTTGTTCAATCATGTTGAAGCGAGCGCGTTCAATATCAGGCAAGGACGAAGCTTTCATGGGCACACTTTCAGAGCGTATTGCGGAAAACCCTTATTGTAAGGGTTTTCCTGCCCATAGTTGGTGGAAGTGGTGCACCGGGCCGTGACCATGGCCTACCTTGAGCATATCGGCACTCGCAATTGCAGCGACTAAATACTCCTTGGCCGCCCGGGTGGCATCAACCACGTCATCCATTTGTGGCAACAGAGCAGCTAAAGCGGCCGAGAGCGTACAGCCTGTGCCGTGCGTATTTCGCGTCTGGATGCGATGGCCCGGCAGCTCGATCATTTTGTCGCCATCGTGCAAGATATCGATCGTGTCGTTCCCTGGCAGATGACCGCCTTTGAGTAAGACCCAGCGGTGACCACCATGGGTCATGAGGTTTCGCAAGCGTTCGGCGACACGTCGCATCTCTCGGACCGTTTCAACCGATCGCATTTCGAGCAACACGCCGGCTTCTGGCAGATTGGGCGTGATGACTGTGGCGAGGGGCAATAACTGCTCACGCAGAGCGCCGACGGCTTTCTGTTCTAGTAACAAATCTCCGCTCTTTGCGACCATCACGGGGTCCAACACGAGGTGAGGTGGCTTGTGGTGTCCGAGGCGATCTGCAACAACCTCAATGACGCCAGTCTGCCCGAGCATACCGATTTTGACCGCATGTATTTCAATATCGGCAAAGAGAGTGTCTATTTGTGCGCGCACGAATGGGGGATTGACCGGAGAAATATCGGTCACAGCTTGTGTGTTTTGAGCCGTCAGTGCAGCGACAACCGCGCAAGCGTAGGCGCCCAGGGCGCTCATCGCCTTCACATCCGCCAGAATACCAGCACCCCCAGAGGGGTCCATGCCGGCAATCGTGAGCGTATTGGGGATCGCGCGCGGTGAGTCCGTCGCCATTATTTGTTTGCTGTCGAAGAGATTAAGCCCAAGGTGGGCGAGCTCGGGGCTGCCGCGTAGGTTTTGCGCGGGACGCGACCTGCCAGGTAGGCTTCCCGCCCCGCTTGCACCGCTTTATTCATCGCACTGGCCATGAGTACGGGATGCGTGGCGCCCGCGATCGCTGTGTTCATCAAGACACCGTCGCAGCCAAGTTCCATGGCAATCGCGGCGTCCGAGGCGGTGCCTACGCCTGCATCCACCAAGACGGGCACCTGAGCTTGATCAATGATTAAGCGCAGATTCCAAGGGTTGAGGATCCCCATGCCCGATCCAATCAGTGATGCGAGGGGCATGACAGCGACGCAGCCGATGTCTTCCAGCATCCGGCACTGAACCGGGTCATCGGTGCAATACACCATCACATGAAACCCATCCGCCACCAGAGTTTTTGCGGCGGCTAAGGTTTCGGGCATGTTTGGAAACAGCGTATGCGCATCCCCCAATACTTCGAGCTTGACGAGCTTGTGACCATCTAGGAGTTCGCGTGCAAGACGTAAGGTTCGCACGGCATCTTCAGCGGTGTAGCAACCGGCCGTATTGGGCAAGAGCGTGAACTGATTTGCTGGCAAGTGCTCTAGCAGGCTCGGTTCATTCGCATTCTGGCCGATATTCGTACGACGAATTGCAACGGTCACAATTTGAGCGCCGCTCGCGTCGATCGCCTGACGGGTTTGTGCAAAATCTTTGTACTTTCCCGTACCGACGAGCAGGCGTGATTGGTAGGGTGTTCCTGCAATCACTAGGGGGTCGTTTGTCGTGGCGGTCATGAATGTGGTCTTTAAATAAAAAGCAGGCCCTATTTTCGGACTTGTTGAAGCAGGTTGCAAATCGAGCTCGCGGCTTCGATTAAGCGCGGTCCAGGTCGAAATAGGACATCAGCGTTCATCATATACACATGTCCGGCCTGTGCCGCCGGTGCACCCATTTTTTTCCAGTAATCTGCGGCTTGCTGGTCTGGTTGCGGCTGCTGAGCCGCGTCAGGGCGGCCAACCAGGATGAGCTGGGGCATACGAGCCAGGACACTTTCGGGGCTAATCAGCGGCGCGCTGGCACTCGCTGCTGCAAAGACGTTTTGCCCGCCGCACAGCGCGATCACATCGGACAACAGATTATTTCGATTCAACGAGTATTGCGCGGGGTGTCCGACTTGCAGGAAAACGCTCACGGGGTGGGTCTGCGGCGCGCGCAAGAGCGCCTCGAGACCGTCGGACAACGCACGCGCCTTCAGCCGTGCGGTGTCAGCACTACCCAAGAGTTCTCCTAAGCGAGTGATGTTGTCGCCCACACCCGCCAAGTTTGTCGGTGCGCTGATAAAGAA
>CAIUZV010000376.1 GCA_903903735.1 uncultured beta proteobacterium
AAGTCGCAAAGCCCTGAGCTTTACGACCTTTTTAAAAATTGGTGCCGATGAACGGAATCGAACTGTCGACCTTCTCATTACGAATGAGCTGCTCTACCAACTGAGCTACATCGGCACTAAGCGAAAAATTATAGCAGAGCGTTTATGCCTTTCTCAAAAAGTTAGGTCTGGCAAATCGATCCACTTGCGCTCGGTGTTGCTGCGATAGCAGGCATCGACTAACTGGATACCTTTTGCGCCCGCGCGCAGGGGTGAAGGGAAGGCGCCATCTTCAACAACATGCTTTAAAAACAGTTCCCAACCGGCACGGTAAGAGTTGTTGTAGACGGCGACGTCTGGCACTTCAAGCCATTGCGCATCAAAATTCTCGGTCGTTGGGGTGTCGATACTCCAAACTGGCTTGGGTGTGGCAGCCATAGGTTGGATGTGACAGCGATAGAGTCCCGCGAGAGCTGAGCCCTGTGTGCCATCAACCTGGATTGTCAGAATGTCGTCTCGCTTGATACGTGAAGCCCACGAGGCGCTGACCTCAACCAACGCACCGTTTGCAAGTTCAAACGTAGCTAGCACGACGTCTTCGACGTCAACATCATAGGGACGACCTTGTTCATCCAAGCGCTTGGGTGTTGCGGTTTTGGTGCGACACGAAACCGACTTGATATCGCCGATCAACGTATCCACGATATAGCGCCAGTGCGGAAACATGTCTAAGACCAAGCCACCACCATCGCGCTTGCGGTAGTTCCAGCTCGATCTTTGCGCCGGATGAATCATGCCGTCAAAGACCCACCAACCAAAGTCGATTTTTGCTTGCAGGATTTCACCGAAATAGCCCGACTCTTTAAGCTTGCGCAACTTGAGCAAGCTTGGCAAAAACAGTTTGTCTTGGACAGTGCCGTTTTTAAGCTTGAGTTTTTCAGCCATGCTGGCCAAGTCAAGAGCCTGCTCGAGGGTCTCGGCAATCGGTTTTTCTAGATAAACATGCTTACCTGCACGCAGCGCCGAGGCTGCTCGCTCGTAGCGTCCCGCGGTCACGCTCGCATCAAAGTAAATTTCATTTGTCTTGTCCGCCAAGAAAGCTTCGCGGTCAGTGCTCCAGGCGATGTTGTGTTGACCGGCGAGTGCTTGCAGCTTATCGGCATTGCGCCCCAGTAAAACCGGTTCTGGCATCAGGCGGTCGCCGTTCTTCAGCAGTAGTCCGCCTTCTTTGCGAATATTCAGCAGGGCGCGTAAGTGCTGGTTATTTCCCAGTCGGCCGGTTGCGCCTTCAACGATAATTTGTATTTTTTTTGTAGACATTTTTTAACACCTATTGCGAAACTGAGTGAGCAACAAAGGAAAATTCGCAGGGAGGACCATCTGCGACATGCATCGTGCGTTGTTCTAGGTCAATGAGCACCGCGCCGGTAGTCATGGTCTGCTTTGCAGGCGCCTGCTTGGGATCTGGATGTCGGCACAGTGCATGCGGAAAACTAAAGTGATCGCTCATCGCGGCGGTCATTGTGGCGACATCAATTGAGCGCTCACCTTTTTCGAGCAGACGTCGCATACGTGCTGCACGAAAGAGCGTTCCGGGGCTGACCTTCTCCATTTGCGAGTCGCCATGCCCCGCGCTAAGGAAGTGATTCGAATGCGTCACGATCCCCTGCTGAGGCAGTAAGTACGAGACATGGTTCGGACTCGTTTCCAGATCGATGATCTCACCTTGCGCACCACCAATCACAAAGTTTGCAGAGCAGGTGCGTTTAGTGGCGACAATAGGACTCAGTGCGTTGGCATAGCAATCTGCATCCAAGACCTCACGGCAACGCATATGGAAGGGCTTTTGATAGGGATTGCAACCGTCAAGGTGTGACGCTAGACCATTCTCAACTAAACCTATACCTAGTTCGTTCACCCCCATCTTGCCGCCAACGATTCCCGCCTCGGTCATGCAGACAAGACTTGGTTTGTTTTTGCGTTGGATACGCAGCACAAGCGTGCGTTGGTGTACGCCGGCAATCCAGTCCCAATTCTGTCCGAGCCAGGTGTGTCCATCTGCGGTCACATCGGATAACAATCCAAAGGTCGTACAACCATCCGTCTCGCTCGTTGCCTGTTCTTGTTTGCGCGCATCTTTACCAAATATCATAAAGGCGATTTCATACCGAGCATTGAGCAGTGCGATCGCTGCAGCCGATTGACCAGAGCCTTTTGCAAGGCCAAGCATCTCTTCGGCATATTCGGCATTTTGCGATTCCATCGCGTGTTGCCAACGCATTGCCTCTTCTAGTGCTTCGGCGCGGGGTAGGCCTGATGCTTCAAAACGGAGCAAATATGTTTCTACGTTGGCCGCGACGTCAGAGGCGAATTGCTGACCGTGTTGAAGGCCGCGTTCGTACGCGTTGTCGCCAACCGTGATGGCTGGCATATGTTTACGACTTGTCATTGATTCACCTGCTCATGCATGACTTTATAAAGTTCCCGGTTGATCTCGGCGACAAGCATTAAAAACGCGTCGGACAGACGAGTTTCCTCAGTGCGAGGTCGGGGTAAGTCGATCTCGTAAATTCTATGGATACGTCCGGGACGCGCCGACATCAGTACGACACGATCGGACAGAAAGACTGCTTCTGCCAGCGAGTGCGTTACAAAAATAACGGTCTTTTGATATTGCTGCCAAATGCGCATCAGTTCAAACGCCATCCGGTCTCGCGTGATTTCATCAAGCGCGGCGAAGGGTTCGTCCATCAGCAACACCGAAGGGTCGAGCGCCAGCGCGCGTGCAAGGGCTGCGCGCTGTTGCATGCCACCGGATAGTT
The DNA here is from genome assembly GCA_903903735.1 of uncultured beta proteobacterium. Classification (GTDB taxonomy): domain Bacteria; phylum Pseudomonadota; class Gammaproteobacteria; order Burkholderiales; family Burkholderiaceae_B; genus Zwartia. Next base: position 2,802 of record CAIUZV010000376.1, read on the forward strand.
GATGGGGTAGTTTGTTTTCGAAACCTTTGAGCCCAACGATTTCAATCAGTTTCGCAATATCGATTGATTCAGTCACACCCGCATTCTCTTTGCGCTGACGGACCAAGTCGCGTAAGAGGCAGACGTTTTTTTCAATCGTTAGCCAAGGCATTAAATTGGCCTGTTGGAACACGAGACCAATTCGACCAGCTTGACGCAGCACCGAGGGCGCTGCCCCATCTATCCGCACAGCGCCAGCTGTCGGTGGCATGAGGTCGGCTAGTACTTTTAGTAGTGTACTTTTGCCGCAACCTGATGGACCGACCAAGGAAACAAATGCGCCAGCATTGATACTCAGGTCGACAGGGGCGAGTGCGCGCACAGACTCAGCGGAGCCCACTCCATACGTAACCTCTACGGTTTCGATTTGGATGCCTTGCGCATCCTGACGCTTCGATTCGACCATCACCTTACTTCGCGGGTTGCTTGACGACTTGCGCAAGAGTCTTGGCTTCATCAAGGCTATTAATAATTGCATTGGTGTACATCGAATCTGCCGTTGGTTTTTTAGGCAGGTCGCCGCCGTTGGCTAAGATGTCAATCGATGATTGCCACTTGGCATCCGTCATGAGGCCAAATCGCTCAGCGTAATCAGGGGTGTTGTACAGATCGTAGATCATGCGTAGTTTGCGTGATTCGAGCTTGAGGTCGCGGTCCGGAGAGACTGCAACAATCTCTTTCATTGCTGTTTCAACGTTGCCATGCGTCCAGATCAAGCTCTTGATCGTCGCACGCACAAAGCGTTTGACAAGGTCCGGATTCTTTTTTAATAGCGCATCACTTGTGTAAATAACAGTTCCATAAAACTGAACGCCGTAGTCACGCACCGGCATCACGTTGACGGGGAAACCTCGTCCTTCAAGGGTGAGCGCTTGACCAAACGAATAGCCAAAAAGCCCGTCGACTTGTCCAGCCGCCAACATTTGCACTTCGGCACCGCGCGCAACGGTAACGAACTCAATGTCTTTGCGGGTCAGGCCTCCTGCGGTGAGCACCGGTTCAATGAGACCAATCACGTTTGCTTG
>CAIUZV010000377.1 GCA_903903735.1 uncultured beta proteobacterium
CACGCAGCACCTGAGTAACGCGAGTGACTTGACTTGTCGCGCGTCGGTCCGGGTACATCGTGGCAGCGCCCAACGCGCGATCGTCAGAACCCAACGCCACATAGCCTGCCAAAGTACCTGCGACAGCTATTGCAATCGGCTTAACGCCAGCCTTTTGCGCCTCTTGCAATCCTTGCAACAGCAGTGACTCCCATTGTTCAGGCGACTGCTCATAAACATCGCCATCGATGTGAGAATCCACGGGCGCCGACCATGCCCATTGTTTACGGCCAATATTGTCATAGGCCACAAGACGGAGACTCTGAGTGCCCAGATCAACCGTCATCAGTTCGTCGCCTCGCCCCCTCAAAATCATGACGCCAGTTTCCGAAGTTGTTGGGCGCACTGACGCATACCCTGCGCCAAAATACCGCGGTCAGAACCCATCGAGATGACGGTATATCCAAGCGCTTGATATTCGCGCGCTTGCTCTATATCACGTGCCAGCACGCCGGCTGCCTTTCCGTGCATGGCCGCAGCTTTTGCTACTTGTAACAACACGTCTCGAAACTTCGGATCTGAAGGGCTTCCAGCGCCCAATCCCAGCGCAATACCTAAATCAGTGGGCCCAACAAACAGAACATCGATACCGTCGACGGCAGCAATCGACTCAGCCTGTGCCAGCCCTTCGCTTGATTCGATCTGCGCCATCAGCCACAGCTTGTCGTTGATGGTGGCGACGTATTTTGCATAGTCCCGACCATAGGCACTGTTGCGGGTGGAGGTCGCAGCGCCGCGTTGTCCAAGCGGCGGCAATCGAGAAAGATCAACCACTTGAAGCGCAGTTTGCGCATCGCGAACATCAGGCACCATCAATCCGTGAACACCAAGATCGAACGCTCGCTTGAAGACCGCAGCGTCGACGGCGCCCACGCGCAACACAGTTGCAGCGCTACCGCCAGCCGCAGCGGCCTGTAACTGATGCTGTAGTTCGCGCCAATCGCTGACACCATGTTCGTGGTCGATAAGCAGCCAGTCAAAGCCGGCCTGCGCCGCCATCTCGGCGGCGTCGGCTTGGCCAAGACTCAGCCAAGTGCCAGTCAGTAAACTTCCCGCCAGGGCGTCCCTGCGAATGGTGTCGTGCATGATGCGAACTCCTACTTGCCGAACAAGGTATTGGACAATGCCGAGAATGATCATATAGAAAGGTGGCATCGGACGCACCTAGCAAATTGAGCAGTGGCCACTTCTCTTGCAATAAGGAAATTATCTTATGAACCAAGTCGACTTCATCAACGGTAAAACGCGCGTGTTTGGCATCGTCGGTGATCCTATTGAGCAGGTCCGGTCCCCCGAAATGGTGACATGGGAATTCCATCAACGACCCTATAACGCTGTGATGATTCCCATTCACATCGCCCAGAGTGATTTCGATCATGTCATCCCAGACATCATGCAAATCCGCAATCTTGACGGCCTGATTTTTACCATTCCATACAAAGTCAAAGCGCTAGGATTGGCAAAGACGCTGGGTCCGCAGGCTTCATTGGTAGGCGCTATCAATGCAATCAAGCGCCAAAGTAATGGCGATTGGTCTGGTGAAATATTTGATGGCTTGGGCTGCGTGGAAGCCTTTAAACGTCGTGGCATCGCACTTACAAACAAACGCATTCAACTGATTGGCCTTGGCGGCGCTGGCTCTGCCATTTGCGTGGCTGTTGCTCATGAACATCCCAGCCTGATGAGACTGTTCGATTTAAATGAACGCAAGGCTGAACAGATGATGCAGTTGGTCAAGCAGATCAGTCCTCAAACCGTCGTTCAAGTGGGCACGCCTCGTTGTGATGACATCGATGTTTTGATGAATGCCTCCCCTGTTGGCATGCTGAGCGACGCAAGGCTGCCGTTGACGGTCAAAACACTCAACAAGGATTTGCTTGTGTTTGATGCCATCGTGATGCCGGAGATCACACCCCTGATAAAACTTGCGCAAGACTGCGGATGTGAACTTGTCAAAGGGCGTGAAATGATGCTTGGGCAAATATCAAAGCTCGTTGACTATTTTCTTGCGCCATAAAACGATAGCTTCAGAAGTTGTTGACCCACATAGGGGAATGCCATGCCAAGCACTTCCTATTCATGCAAATGTGCACGCAGAAACTGTCGGAAGTAGGCCATCGCCGGCGCTTCGGTGCGCCCAGCAAGCGTCACATAGGCAAAGCGCGCAGTGGCCTTTAATCGGGGTTTGAGGGGCAGCTCTACCAGCCTTCCGTCCTTGAGACGGTCACGTGCCGCGGCAATCACTCCCAGATAGATCGCGTCAGTCTGCGCAACAGTGGCAAGCAGGCCGTTGATGTCGTCGGATCGCAGGGCGACCATTTCAGAGGGGTTGGCCTGCAGGCCATATTGGTCCACCAGTAAACGTGCCACCTCATCCGAAAGCGGAATGCACGCCACTGGAAAGTGCAACACATCTGACAAGCTGACTGACTTCTTGCGGGCCAGAGGATGTTTGTCACGAACCACAAAGCCC
>CAIUZV010000378.1 GCA_903903735.1 uncultured beta proteobacterium
CGTCAACCGTCTATCTAGGAGCTCGTCCGCTTGTTTGCGCGTTGGTGCTAAGCGGTACAAAGCCTGATCGCCTCCACTCGTGCCTACGTTAAAAAACACGGTGGCAAACTGAAGGCTTTTAGGCTGCGTGGTGTAGTTGCCGTCCATCCATTCCGGATCACGACGAATCATATCGATGATGAGTCGCCGCATCATCCAGTTACGTCCGGACATTGCAGACGGTGTTGCCGCCATGGGCACTAACGTATCCATAAAGTCTGGGTACTTGATTCCCCACAACCAAGTCTGCATACCACCCATGGAATTTCCAATGACGAGGCGTAAGTGCTTCACGCCAAGCCCCTCGGTCACCAACCGATACTGCGCAGTCACCATGTCGTCATAGTTATATTTCGGAAATTTGGTGCGTAAGCCATCAGAGGGCTTACTCGAGCGCCCCATCCCAAGCGCATCCGGCAAAATGATGTAGTACTTATTTGCATCCAAGGGCTGTCCAGGGCCAAACAACTCACCCGAGAAATTCTTATTCGTGATCATCCCGGTGCCAGTGCCCGCGGTGCCGTGCAAGACCAACACGGGTATGCCCGTCGGCTTACCAATGGTGGTGTAACCGAGCTTAAGCTCTGGAAACACTTCACCGGTATGGAACTGAAAATTCTTGGCAACCCATACGCCCTGCTGTTGCTCTGGATACGGTTGAGCGCTTGACGTGTCTACCACCAGCGCGACAGCAGACATACAGAACAGACTACGAAACATTCGGCTGTTAAAAATTGTCATGCTGTTTCCTATCAAGCTAATCGTTTGAACTAAACACTCTACCGCGCGCGATACAACGTATTGGTGTAGATTATGCGATAAATCTCTATTGGAATAACGCATCGCTATGAAATTCATTCAATCGCCAAACGTCCCAGCGCCGGTGGGTCACTATAGCCAGGCAGTCGAAGCAGCAGGTCTGGTGTTCGTTTCGGGCGTGTTGCCCGGCAAACCCGCGGAGGGTGAAGAAGACTCCTTCGAGCGGCAAGTCCGCGCAAGCTTTGCGCAGTGCACCAATATTCTTGGCGCAGCGGGATGCGGCCTGAGTGACGTCGTGCAATGCACGGCATATCTTGTGGGCGTCGAGCGCTGGCCTGAGTTTAATGCGATCTATGCTGACATCATGGGGAGCCACAAGCCCGCGCGCGCTGTGGTGCCGGTGCCTGAATTGCATTACGGTTTTCTGATTGAAATTCAGCTTGTCGCCGAAAAGAAAAACTAAGCCATCTAGAGGAGAAAAACATGAGACTACCTTTACTAAACACCTCCCGCTTATTGGTCATGCTCACCAGCGGCATCGTCGTGGCGGTTGCTGCTTCATTCAATATCGCATCCGCATCAGACGCATTTCCAAACAAACCCATCAAGTTTATTGTGCCCTACGCCGCAGGTGGCGCCACCGACACAACCGCACGACTTGTCTCTAAAGAGCTGACCGCAATCCTCGGTCAACCTGTGATCGTTGAGAACAAAGCCGGCGCGGGCGGCAATATCGGAACAGACTATGTTGCGAAGTCCGCACCGGATGGCTATACGATGCTGCTGGCGTACACCGGCCCTATGGCTATTAATCCATCGCTGTACGACTCCCTTCCCTTTAAGCCACAACAAGATTTCGCACCAGTCACCTTGCTTGCACAAGCACCTCAGATCTTAGGCGTGCACCCTTCCATACCGGTCACGACCGTCGATGAGCTGGTGGCCTACGCCAAGGCGAATCCAACGGCTCTGTTTTTTGGTTCCTCGGGGAATGGTGGTGCGGACCATCTTGCAGGGGAACTTTTCAAAATGCGTACCGGCGCGCAAATAACCCACGTGCCCTACAAGGGTGGGGCGCCGGCCTTGGCAGATTTAGTGGCGGGACGCACGCAGATGCAATTCATGACGATTCCGGCCAGCATCGGACATATTCAATCTGGTCGTATCCGGCCTCTGGCCATTCTGGACAAGCAACGCTATCCACTGTTCCCAAATATTCCAACGATCACTGAGGCCGGCGTCAAAAATTATGACGTGAATAACTGGTATGGCGTCGTGGTGGCAGCAGGCACGCCCCCGGCTATTGTCAACAAACTGAATGTTGCCTTAATCAAAGCGCTGCGTTCAGACGACATTCAAACGCGCTTTAGCGGCTTAGGCTTGGTACCGGTATCCAACACTCCCGAAGAATTTCAGCGATTTATCGTAGCGGAATCGGCTAGATGGGCTGAGATCATTCGCGTATCGGGTGCCTCGCTAAAATAGCGCAACACGACATCGCGCCACACAATAAATATTCGCCGTCATCGGAGTCAACTTATCATGCCGTTCTACACCAAAGGTAACGTCCGCATTCACTATGAAGAGCGCGGCTCAGGATTTCCCCTTCTGATTCTCCCCGGCGGCGGATTAAATTCAACCATCAAATTCTTCACAACGACCTCGCCTTTCGATGCGATGGAAGAGTTTAAAAACGAGTATCGCTGTATTACGCTGGACTGCAGAAACGCCAATACAGGGCAATCCACGGGGCCACTCGAAGTAGATCGTCCCTGGGACTCTTACACCGATGATCACTTGGGTCTAATGGACCACTTAGGGATTGATAAATTCTTAGTGATGGGTTTTTGTATTGGCGCGCCCTTTATCTGGAATATGCTCAAGCGAGCGCCGAATCGTATCGTCGCTGCCGTGCATGCACAGCCAAGCGGATTTCGTGCATCGATCCCTGACTGGTTCCATACCAACAACATGGCAAATTGGGGACCCAAACTTGTCGCGGGTCGTCCGGAATTAACCATGGACATGGTTGATGCATTTTTAACAAAGATGTATCGCGCTAATCCAGATTTTGTATTCACAGTGTCGCGAGACTTTGTCAAAAACTGTCAAACTCCAACACTCGTGATGCCCGACGACTCCGATCCTCATCCCTATTCGGTCGCCATGGAAGTTGCAAACTTGGCCCCTAACTCAGAGGTCAGCATCTACCCATGGAAAGATCCAAAAGATCGTGTGCCAATTGCGGTTGAACATGCTCGCACCTTTCTTCGCAAGCACACGCCAACATGAAAAAACTTCTGCTCATCCTGTTACTGCTAATGAGCAACAGCGTGCTTGCTCAAAATAGTAGTCAATGCGGCTTCATCAATAATAGTGATCAAGCAGCAATGTGCCGGGCCATCGCCCAGCGCAGCACGAGCCAGTGCGGCTTCATCAACAACAGCGATCAAGCGGCGATGTGCCGAGCAGTGGCAGGCGGTGGAGTGAGCCAGTGTGGATTTATTAACAATGGTGACCAACAGGCCTTATGCCGTGCCATTGCAGGTTCCGAGCCAAGCCAGTGTGGCTTCATTAATAACAATGATTTACAGGCAATGTGTCGTGGCATTGCGGGGCGCCAGCCGAGTCAATGTGGTTTCATCAACGACAGCGATAAGGCCGCAATGTGCCGCGCCATTGCCGGCGGCGAGTCCTCCCAATGTGGATTTATAGGCAGTGGTGATCAAAGCGCCTTCTGTCGGGGCGTCACCGGCAGATAGGGTTTCACTAGCTTGACAGATTTGTGGCGGTCACCTACCGTATGACACGCATGTTTAGTGGCGTAAGCCACTCTGATACAAAAATAAAATCGGAGAACGTAATGAACGTCTTGAATCGTTTA
>CAIUZV010000379.1 GCA_903903735.1 uncultured beta proteobacterium
AATACGGTCGCTGCAATCGACCAAGAGATGTCCGTCATTCATCAACACTTAAAACCTGCTGCACTTTAAATGTTCTCTTCGTTATCTCATAAGGAAAATGATATGTCCCTCAAAGGCAAAGTCGCATTAGTCACTGGTGCTGCCAGCGGTATCGGCCGCCAAGCCGCCCTCACCCTCGCACAAAAAGGTGCAGCGGTTGTGATTGCGGATCTGAATCAATCCGCTGCAGACGCTGTCGCGACCCAAATCATTGAAGCAGGCGGCAAGGCGATGGGTGTCGTGATGGACGTGACCGATGAAGCCGCTGTGAATGCGGGTATCGATCAGACCGTTAAACAATTTGGCAGTATCGATATCTTGGTTGCAAACGCTGGCATACAGATCGTGCATCCCGTGGAAGACTTTCCGTATGCCGAATGGAAGAAAGTCGTGTCGATTCACCTAGACGGCTCCTTCTTAACCACCAAAGCCGCGCTCAAGCATATGTATGCGGCTGGACGCGGTGGTTCGATCATTTACATGGGTTCGGTCCACTCACATGAGGCCTCGCGCTTGAAGTCAGCCTATGTGGCTGCCAAGCATGGCATCTTGGGTCTTGCTCGAGTCGTTGCGAAAGAAGGTGGGCCCAAAGGCGTGCGTGCTAACGTCGTCTGCCCAGGCTTTGTGCGCACGCCTCTGGTCGAAAAACAAATCCCCGAGCAAGCCGCAGCTTTCAATATCAGCGAAGCCGAAGTGATTAAAAACATCATGCTGAAAGACACGGTCGACGGCGAATTCACCACTACTGAAGACGTAGCAAACGTGATCGCGTTTTTGGCGGGCTTTGAAAGCAATGCACTCACCGGTCAGTCCGTGGTGGTGAGCCACGGCTGGAGCATGCACTAAGCGGGGTTGAAGTCATGCGCCGGGGCGTCTGAACACGAGCTTATCTTCGGTTGAGACGTCCGCGGCGAACGCGTAACCCTCTGCATCAAACTTCTTTAGCCCCTCGGGTTTTGTGATGCGGTTTTCGATCGCAAAACGCGCCATCAGTCCACGCGCGCGTTTTGCATGAAAACTCACCACCTTCCACGCAGCGCCCTTCCCGTCTTGAAACACGCACTGAATCACACGTGCCTTAAGCTGCTTTGAATCGACCGATTTGAAATACTCTTCAGACGCAAGGTTCACAATAATCGGGGCTTTGTCTTTTGCAAGACGCTCATTCAAATACGGGGCGATCGTCTTTCCCCAGAACTGATAGAGATTCGTGCCACCCGGGTTATCGAGTTTGGTCCCCATTTCCAAGCGGTAGGGCTGCATCAGATCTAAGGGCCGTAGCACGCCATACAGACCGCTTAGGATCGCGACATGCTCTTGTGCCCACTCAAGATCTTTAGATTTAAGTGTGGAGGCCTCAAGGCCCTCATACACGTCACCATTAAACGCCAAGATCGCCTGGCGGGAATTGGACTGATTAAAGCTTGGCTTCCAAGCGGCATAGCGATCGACGTTGAGCTTGGCTAGCGCAGGGCTCAAATCCATCAACTCACCCACCTCGGCCGCGGAACGGACCTTGAGCACCTTGATCAACGCAGCAGCTTCTTTCACAAACAATGGCTGCGTGTGCGTTTGCACGTTCAGCGCGGAGTCGTAGTCGAGTTTTTTAGCGGGCGATAAGACGAAGAGCATGGCACGGGTCTCGCTTGTTAGATAGAACCAAAGAGTTGAGACCTCTAGTTTACCGGTTGGCTTGGCAGTTTCTGCTAGAATTGCGGGCTTGACCCAGTGCTCGCGGTTACCCAACCGCATCCCGGAGAGGTGGCAGAGTGGTCGAATGTACCTGACTCGAAATCAGGCGTGGGTGCAAATCCACCGTGGGTTCGAATCCCACCCTCTCCGCCAAATGCTCGTTAAAAAAGCGCGCTTTTTTAGGCGCTTTTTTATTTGATGTGCGAGATGTGCATGGTCTGCAAACGTAGCGCGGCACTTTGCTGCCTTGGACGAGATTATCTTATGATGCAAAGAATTAATCATCGATTGGGTCAGCATGGATATCTTTACATGGGGCGTCGTTTTTTTCGCTACCGGGATCTCGTTGACCGTTTTTATCTTTGGCGTCCCGCTTTCGATTAAAGCGCCAAAGAACCAGCCAACTCTTATTTTGATGGCGGGAATGGTACTGAGCACCTGTGCGTTCCTTGCGGGCATCACTGAGCTGCTGCTAGAGACTTCACATTCGGATTTCGGAACAAAAGCGACCGTCTTTACGTCTGTATTTACAACGCTCGCGCCTGTGTTATTCGTTTGCTTCATCTTGCAGGCGCTATTCCTAAGATCCACCAGACAATCGATACTTAATCTTAAAGCCTTGTTGATCGTTCTGTTCTTTATTGGACAATTGGGTTTGGGCGTTTTTCTGTTTAAACACAACGAATCGATTAATGCCCATCACGTCACGCTAGCTTTTGTGCAAAGTACGTTTCGCAGCGTCAACTTCCTTCTCTTTATGGGCTGGATTTATTGGGAAGCAAGAACAAAAGTCAAAGAGCATCCTAATTTTCTTCTGAACTTTATCCAGATTTTTTGTGGGCTCTGTTTAGTTCAGGCGTTGGCCTGGACCTGCTTCTTGGCTGCTGATTTCAGTAACGATTTTGAGTTGGTTGATCAACTGGGAGGCTGGCTCGCCCTGGATATGATCAACAGAATTATTCGAACAGGAGTTTTTTGTTTGGTTCAAGTACTCATTTGTCTTTATTGGTCTCAGCACTACTCATTGAGTGCAATTCAAGAGCGCCAAAAACAGGAGAGGATTCAAGACCTACTTAAAGAGAAGGATGCGCTGATCAGAAACTTATCTACCAGCACAGCATTGATCGAAAGCGGTGCGTTATCCGCAGGCTTAGCGCACGAATTCAATCAATTTTTAACGCGGATTGAAATGAACACAGACGAAGCCTTGCATCTCGTCGATGGCTCGAATACAAAGATCGACGATCTGAAACGACCATTAGGTAATATTCGAAAAGCGAATCGCGCAGCAGCTACGCTAGTCGTCAATCTAAAAAAACTTTTTCAAACCGATGCTGAACATTCTGATTTTTGTAATGTGGATGACCTAGTGCGTGATGTTGTTTCGCTGTATACAAATCGATTAAGCCAATCTAATATTCAAATTGAATTGAGGTTGCAAGTGAGCCAGCAACTATCAATTTGGGAGCATTTGTTTCGGCAAGTCGTGGTTAACTTGCTTTCGAATGCAATTGAGGCGCTCAATGCCAGCAGCCAAGCGAATAAACTGATTCGGATTGAAAGTAGCATTGCCGGAGAGGGGCAATACTGTTTGGTGCTAACCGACAATGGCCCCGGGATTCGCTCAGAGCAGGAGGCGAAAATGTTCAATATGTTCGCAACGTCTAAATCCACCGGTACCGGTATCGGTCTTTGGTTATCGCGCTATATCGTGGAGCGCCATCAAGGCTCCCTCCAATACGAAAATTTGCCAAACCAAGCTGGGGTTAGCTTTGTGATCTCAATACCTGTGGGTAACACACCGCGATGAATAATTCGGTCGCAACGAGCATCCCGTCTGGTCAGCAATTCGTTTTTTTGGTGGAAGATGACGACGACTTGCGGTCTGATTTAGTACACGCCTTACAAGTCTCTGGCTACACCACGTTCGCTTTCGCTAATCCAGAGCGGTTTTTAAGCGAGTTCGAGCCTTTGGTGCCCGCGGTCTTGGTCACAGACATGCGTATGCCCAAAAAAAGCGGCGTTCAGTTGCAAGCTGATTTACTTGAAAAAGGTCATCAACTCCCGATTATTTTTATTAGTGGTGCGAGCTCAGATGAACAAATCGTCAAAGCATTTAAGAATGGTGCCTTTGATTTTTTATTAAAACCGTTTGGCCGTGATGCGCTGTTGAGTGCGGTCGCACGCGCGATGGAGCAGAGCAAGACTGTGATGGATGAGGCGGGGCGCCAGACCCGCTTAGCTGCTGCCCTCAAAACCCTGACCCCCCGTGAGAGGCAGGTATTTGGTCTGATGGCAAAAGGCTATGACAATAAACAGCTCGTTAACGACCTCGGGCTGGCACTGCCAACCGTCAAGCAATACAAGTCTGAAGTGATGGAAAAACTCTGTTTGTCCTCACTTACGGAGCTAATTGCTTTAAGCGCCAGCATTGACAGCAAGTAACCGCGTAAAACCTCGCAAAATACCTGTTTTTTCTTCTGCACTCCTACGATCGTAGGATGGCAAGCGCAATTTCTATCCGCACAATGCCCACACGTTAGCTAGCGACGACCTTCCGGTCGCCGCAGCCATGGCACGCGAAGGACGCATCGCCTAGTGTTATGCCATTCACTCGAGAGCATAGATTGCATACCGACTCATCACAGACTACAAAATCGATACTTTCTCAGGTAAAGCGAAACGGTCGGTCGCACCTAATGCTCCAGCTTGTAGCCGTGGGCCTTGTTACGGCTCATCTTCCTGCGACTGCTGCTGCAATCTGTGATTCCAGTATCACTACAGCAGTTTCGACCTGCACCGTGACGTCTGGGTCTGTGGAGGTTGGTGCTGGGGGATCGGTTACTGGAAGCATTGGTATTCCCGGTTCGCAGGGTTCAAATGGCATCGCCGCGACAGGCAACGTTAATTTAATCAATATCTCAAGCAATATTGTCCCAGCAGTTGTCGGAGGTATTGGAGGTGCGGGTAGCGCTGGTGCAAACTATATCCCAGGACCTCCCATCCCTGGTTTCCCCCCCTATACTTTTGGCGGTGGCGGTGGTCCGGGTGCTTCAGGAGGCTATGGCCTCCATAACACTAACACTGGCACCATCACAAATTTAGTTAATTCGAGTCAAATCAAAGGTGGCAGGGGAGGTAGTGGTGGCCCAGGTGGAACCGGAGGCCTCTCAAATGGTCCGGGTGGCCCTGGCGGCGATGGTGGCCCGGGCATCTACAACACGGGCACCATCACCAACCTTACCAACACAGGCTCTATCCTTTCAGGGACGGGGGGCAGCGGCGGGCCGCCTGGCGGGCCTGGTAGTTCCTTTGGCCCTAGCGGTAGCGCAACTTACGGTATCTATAACAACTCAGTCATTACCACGCTGAACAACCAACAAGGTGCCAGTAGTAGCGCTCTGACTTATCGGGGAATCTTGCCCACCTTTTACAACATCATCATCGCGAGCACTACTGACTTCGGCAAACTTGCTGTCACAAGTGCTTCAGGCACGATGACCTTTGGAATTTCTTCCTTATCCACAGCGGATAGCTCTATTTTAAATACGACACTGAGTTCAGTATTGAGCGGCATCGCGGCAGCAAACCTTGTCAACACGAGTGGCACAGCAGATGGCTACGCCTTTGCATTGACACAAACAACGCCTACGTCTGGCATCTGGAACTTACTTGTTACGCTTTCTGGCACCGGTGGCTCTGGTAGTGATTCGGGTTCATCGTCTGGCAGCACGACCATCTCAACCGTCTCTAGTGGAACAAGCGTTGGGCTGACCTCCCTTGGTGCGAGTCCGATCTTATCTGGCGGCACACTTGTACTGTTAAGTGGTGACAGTTCAAGCACTGCCTTTAGTGTGGCTGGTGCAAGTACGATTCAAAACCCGACCTCAGGTTCTGCTACGTTATCTGGCGTGTTCTCGGGTGTGGGCGGCTTAACCTTTATCGGCACTGGCAGCACGATCATGAGCGGCGCCAACACCTA
>CAIUZV010000380.1 GCA_903903735.1 uncultured beta proteobacterium
GTTCCCACGATCACCAAGGCATCCGTTCCTTCTTTAGCGTGCCAATCGATCAGCGCTTTAAAGCTGCCGTAGTCGACACTGCCATCAGGGTGCATGGGGGTCACCAGAGCAACCATACTCCCCTGAAACTGGGGTCCGTTTGTAGATGAGGTCGTAGCCATAAATATTCTTGGGTCCGGAGCACACTTAGGGGCGCGCAAGCGCCATTAAAAATAGTGCTTAAGTTTAACGGATAAGCAGCAAAACAATAGCGAAAACCTATAGAAATAAGCGCACAATCCACTCCCCAACCCCGACAAGCGGGGAAATGAGCGTGGTCAACATACCCGTCGCCAACAGCGCTATCACGATCCACATACCATAGGGCTCCATGCGGCCGTACTGCCAAGCCAGACGGTTGGGCAGCAGACTAAACAGAACGCGCCCCCCATCGAGAGGCAAAATAGGTAATAAATTCAAGGCCATGAGCACTAAGTTAATGTGAATGCCCGCCTGACACATTTCGAACCAAAACCCGGCACGCTCGCCACTTTCGAAAAGGATCCGCAACCCAATTGCCCAAGCAATTGCCATCAAAAGGTTCGCAGCGGGTCCGGCTAGCGCCACCCAGAGCATGTCATGCTTGGGCCGACGCAACTGCCCAAAATCCACCGGTACGGGCTTAGCCCAGCCAAACAGTAGCGCCGGTCCGCCGAGAAGCTTGGACAGCAGCAAAATCCCAACGGGAACCGCGATGGTTCCGATGGGATCGATATGTTTCAGCGGATTGAGGGTCACTCGGCCCTCAAGCGTGGCGGTCGCGTCCCCGAACAAGCGCGCGACATACCCGTGCGCGGCCTCATGCAGAGTAATCGCAAAAAGGACTGGTAAGGCATAGACCGTCAAGGTCTGGATGATTTCACTCATGCACGGATTGTAGTGTCTAAACTATTTAACCGTGCGACAGACCGAGCAATGCGGGATCCCCAAGGCCGAGGCGAACAATTTGTGGGGTATCTCCCGTTAAGTCGATGACGGTCGTTGGCTCAAGCGCACAAGCGCCCGCGTCAAGGACGCCAGACAAACGATGTTCATAACGCTCACGGATGTCGGCAGGGTCATTCAAGGGATGCTCCTCGCCTTCGGGGATGAGCGTCGTGGACAACAGGGGTCCGTCCGCATAGTCAAGCAGCGCTAAGGTCACAGGATGATTTGGTACGCGCACCCCGATGGTCTTACGCGAAGGATGGGAAACCCGTCGAGGTACCTCCCGCGAGGCATCAAGAATAAAGGTCCAAGGACCGGGCGTCGCTAGTTTGAGCAAGCGAAATTGTGCGTTGTCTACACGGGCAAACTGACTGATGGCCGCTAAATCACGGCATAGAACGGTCAAGTGATGACGATCGTCGAGTCCCCTGAGCTTGCGCAGCGCTTGCGCCGCAAGACGATCATCGAGCCCCGCAACCAAGGCATAACTCGAGTCAGTCGGGACAGCCAAGATTCCGCCCTCTTGCAAAAGCTGAGCGGCTTGTTTCATCAGGCGAGGCTGCGGATGACTGGGATGCACAACGAACAACTGCGACATGAGGCGTATGTCCAATACAAGGAAACGCGGGACGGTTAGAATACGGGCTCAATGTCCCCGTAGCTCAATTGGATAGAGCACTCGCCTTCTAAGCGAGCGGTTGTGAGTTCGATTCTCGCCGGGGGCGCCACAACACCTCGGTTTATTGCACGACTTTAGCTTTGTCACGTAGTGTTTTCACGTATTCAAAGCGTTGTTGTTGCAAAAGCATCTGGCGAATATCGTTTTTAGCGAGATCAAAACTTGGGGGGACAAAAGCGCGCTTATCCTCGAGTTTGATAATGTTCCAACCAGCGGGCGTCTGAATGGGGGCGACAGACAGTCCACCTTTCGTCAGATTCACCATCACATTCGAAATCGCCGGCAAAATTTGAGCGGCAACGACCCAACCCACCTCGCCAGCGTTCTTTTTGCTCGGGTCGACTGACAGCTCACTAGCTAATTTCGCAAAAGACTCGCCTTTCTTCAACCGAGCCAAAATTGCCTTGGCCTCTGCTTCAGTTGCCGTCACGATCAGGCTCACACGATACTGCTGCTCGTCCTTCATCGCGGCGATCTGACGGTCGAATTCCGTCTTCAAGGCCGCGTCTGTGATGGGATTGCGCCGAGCATGGTCATTCAAAAGTATTTCGACCATGAAGGTCTGCTTGACTTGGGCCCACTGCGCCTGCGCGTCAGCGGTCTTATCGAGGCCTAGCCTCGCAGACTCTTGCGCAAGCACCTCACGGTTGACCAGCTCATCTTGAATCGCCTTTCGTAACTCGGGGGTGTCGCGCTGCCCCTGCGCAATATTCACGCGCACATTCTGGTCAAGCAGTGCCTGCGGAATCACTACGCCGTTCACCGAGGCCGCTTCACCAGCGGGCCTGCTATGCGGATGCGCCAAAGCGCCGAACGAAAGCGCCATCAACAGCGCCACAAAAACTTTAAAGAGATGTTGGTTCATATGCTTATCAGTACGAAAGCGTGCGCAAAGGCACAGATTAAAATTTGTTTAGCGAACGACTTGATTATAGGCGCAGGCTTGTCGCCGTCAGCCTTAGATTATCTGTTATGTTGACGCGATTCGCATGACACCACACCTTCCAGCACAATCAACCGAGACCCGAACACGTTATGAATGCTGACTTGCTCAACGCTTTCGCACCCACTGGCGCCCTGCGCGCCTCGCTGAATGTTGGCAACCCCGTGCTTGCCAACCTAGACAAAACAGGTAGACCGTTCGGCATATCCATCGACCTCGCACGCGCGCTCGCCGACAAGCTGGGCGTACCCTGCGAACTGATCGTGAACGAAACCGCTGGAAAATCTGTCGCCACGGTTGAAGCTGGCCGCGCCGACATCGGTTTTTTTGCCATTGACCCAGAAAGAGGGAAAGACATTGCCTTCACCGCCGCTTATGTCTTGATCGAAGGGTTTTACATGGTGCGTAGCGACTCTCTCATTACCCGTAACTCAGACGTGGACGTCGCTGGAAAACAAGTCGTTGTGGGCAAAGGTAGTGCGTACGATTTGTATTTAACGCGCCACCTCAAACACGCCACAATTATTCGCGCAGTCTCGTCTCAGGCGGTCATCCCAGACTTTCTCGCTCAACACATTGAGATCGCTGCCGGCGTCAAACAACAACTCGAAGCCGACACAAAAGATGTCACTGGTCTTCGCATGCTGCCTGAACGCTTCATGGTCATTAACCAAGCCATGGGCGTGCCAAAAACCAAGGGAACGGCTGCTGCCGCTTATTTGCGCCACTTTGTAGAAGAGATGAAAGCAAACGGATTCGTAAAGGACTCCATGACCCGCCACGGTATTCAGGGAGCAGGCGTTGGCGATGCCGCGAATCCTGACACAGACCCCCTGGACCTCGAGCGTTAACAGGCTACAAGTAAGGCGAGGCAAGCCAAACGATCTTGTCTCGCAGTCGTAGCGCAAACGATCGGCGCATCAACGAACGTATTGTTATGCGTTCAGCGGTCGCAATCGTTGCATCGATTCGTGCATCTAACTGCTGCGTCAAGTTGCGATCGTACACTTCAAGATCCAACTCAAAATTCAATCGCAAACTACGAGGATCAAGATTGGAAGATCCAACGTAAGACCAACCGCCATCGACGGTGAATAGCTTGGAGTGATCGAATGTGCCTGAAGCGCGCCAAACTTGACAGCCCGTTAAGATCAGCTGATCAATTTGCGCCATCATGGCGGCATTGACCAGCTTAAGATTGTTGGCGCCGGGAATCACGATATCGACCCTTACCCCACGTCTGGCCGCAGTGGCCAAGGCGGCCACTAAGGACACATCAGGTAAAAAATAAGGGCTCTGTATCCGCACGTGTCGTTGCGCGATCGAAAGCGCGCCGAGCAACATATCGTGCGTACTCCCAAGCGTGGAGTCTGGGCCAGACGGCACACAGCGCATCGGCACACCACCTTCCAAAACAAAGTCTGCAGAACTCGTGGAAAACCACACGGGTCCAGATAATTTTTCTTGAGTCGTAAACTGCCAATCGTGGGCGAAGTTAAGCATTAACTGATAGACAACTGGGCCACTCACCTGAAAGTGCGTATCGTGGGTGACATTCTCTTTGGCAATTGCCGTGACAAAGCCCGCCCTGATATTCATGCCGCCAGTAAAACCATGCGTGCCATCAATCACCAATAGCTTGCGGTGACTGCGCAAGTTGGCATACACCAATCGCACACCGATGACAGGACGCATAAAACGCGCAGTTCGCACACCACCTTTTTCAAGCATGTGCACGATCGGCGGGCGAGAGTACTTCGCACCAATGGCGTCGATCAACACACGGACGGTGACGCCTCTCGCCTGGGCATCAATGAGTGCCTGCGCGAGCTCTATGCCCACTTCATCATGATCAAAGATATAGCTTTGCAACGCGATCGAACGTTGGGCGCCCTTGATTGCCTCAAGCATGGCGGGATATGTTTCATCGCCACCGTCGAGTAAACGGATCGTATTGGAATGCAAAAGTTTGAAGGCATTGACCCGATCACCCAAGATCTTTAGGGCCGAGAACTGCACACCAGAGACCGACGCAACATCCTCAACGAGTAATTGATGAATGACTTCCTGCGGAATCGACGAATCGGCCCGCTGGCGAGAAACACGTTGCTTACGAACACGATTGATACCTGCAACCAAATAGAAGGCCGCGCCAAGCAACGGGGAAAAAAGCACGACAGCGACCCAACCTATCGCCGCCCGCACGTCCTGTTTGGTCATCGCCGCATGTATTGCGGCAGCTGCACTCGCCGCACCGGAAATAAGAAATAGGATGAACGGCCAATATTCCGCTAGCACTTGCTGAACGCTATGCATGACGCCCCCTGTCGTCTAAGCCGCCGACCCCACCGACCGGCACGATACGCTTGCCCAAACATGCTAGAATTCTGCTCCTGTGGTGGGCGTAGCTCAGTTGGTAGAGTCCCAGATTGTGATTCTGGTTGTCGCGGGTTCGAGCCCCGTCGCTCACCCCAGTTCTAGCACCTTGCAGCTGGGATGCAACACAACAACTCACCGCACGACCATTCCCGAGGGCCAAAGTCAGCGCCCCACCTTTTTACGCCAAACTTCAAAATCGATCGTTGTCTGCGGATCCGTATTGGGATACAAGCCCATCGTCGTTCGACCTTTTTTGACTTCCTCGGTTACAAAGTCCTCAAACACTGTCATTTCAAACGCTTCACTCGCCAATTCGTCGGCGAGGTGGGCAGGCACCACTAACACCCCGTCGGCATCCCCCACAATGACATCCCCCGGAAAAACGGGCGCATCGCCACAACCGATGGGGACATTGATATCGATGGCATGATGGTGCGTAAGGTTTGTCGGAGCAGACGGACGTTGGTGATAGGCGCCAATCCCTAATTCCGCAATTTCCGCCGAGTCCCGGAAACCACCATCCGTGACAACCCCTGCCACACCGCGGGCCAGAAGTCGGCCCACCAGAATGCCTCCCGCCGACGCTGCACGAGCGTCTTTACGGCTATCGATCACGAGCACAGCGCCAGCAGGGCATTCATCAATGGCCTTGCGCTGCGGATGCGCGCGATCCTTGAAAACCTCAATGCCGTTGAGATCCTCACGCGCAGGGATATAGCGCAGGGTGTACGCCTCCCCCACCATGTTTTTGGTCGATTTCGACAAGCGTTGAACGTTCTGTACAAATTGCGAGCGCAGGCCTCGTTTAAACAAACAAGTCCCAAGCGTTGCGGTGCTCACTTGCATCAATTTTTCACGCGTCGCTGCGGAGAGTTTGCTCATGTTGTCGCCTTTCAATAGATATCAGGTTCAGCCACTGGGGCACCAAAGTCCGTACGCAAGAAATCGAAGTCACAACCCTCATGCGCCTGCTGGATATGTTTTGAGAACATCCATCCATAGCCGCGCTCGTAGCGAGGCGCTGGCGCTTTCCAAGCCGCTTTACGTCGCGCAAATTCTTCATCTGAAATTTCAAGATTAATCGTACGCGCTGGAACGTTGACGGAGATCATGTCGCCGTTCTTAACCAACGCTAACGGACCGCCGACATAGGACTCGGGCGATATGTGCAACACGCAAGCACCATAACTCGTACCGCTCATGCGCGAATCGGAAAGACGCAACATATCGCGCACCCCCTGCTTGAGAAGCTTCTTAGGCATGGGCAACATACCCCACTCTGGCATGCCGGGCCCGCCCTGCGGTCCCGCGTTACGCAAGATCAGGACATGATCTGCGGTAACGTCTAAATCATCATCGTCAATCACCGCCTTCATCGACGCGTAATCGTCGAACACCAAAGCAGGTCCCGTGTGCTGGTGTAAGTGAGCGGGACAGGCGCTCGGCTTGATGACGCACCCATCAGGGGCCAGGTTGCCCTTCAAGACAGCTAACGCACCCTCGGCATAAATCGGATTGTCAAGCGGACGAATCACGTCATCGTTGTATACCGCAGCACCTTCAATATCCTCACCGAGGGTTTTGCCGCTGACGGTCAGGGCATCAAGGTGCAAATGCTGTTTGATGCGGTTCATCAAGGCGGGCAGACCTCCCGCATAGAAGAAGTCTTCCATGAGGTACTGATCGCCGCTTGGGCGCACGTTTGCAATCACAGGGATGAACCGGCTAAATCGATCAAAATCTGCCAGATCGATATCGCAACCTGCGCGCTTCGCCTGAGCGATCACATGAATGATCGCATTGGTTGAGCAACCCATCGCCATCGCCACAACGATCGCGTTTTCAAACGCAGCATGCGTCTGAATTTTGGAGGGTGTGAGATCCTCCCAAATCATATCGACGATACGGCGACCCGACTCGGCACTCATCCGCACATGATTGGAGTCCGGCGCGGGGATTGAGGATGCACCAGGCAAGGTCATTCCCAGCGCCTCTGCAATCGCCGTCATGGTGCTGGCCGTTCCCATCGTCATACAGGTGCCGTGGCTACGCGCAATCCCGCCTTCGATTTCGATCCATTCTTTTTGATTGATGAGTCCTGCACGGCGGTCATCCCAGTACTTCCAGGCATCAGACCCCGACCCGAGAACTTTGCCGTGCCAGTTACCGCGCAACATTGGGCCCGCGGGAACATAAATAGCTGGTAACCCCGCACTGGTTGCCCCCATCAACAACGCGGGTGTCGTCTTGTCGCACCCCCCCATCAACACAACGCCATCAACCGGATGGCAGCGCAGCAATTCTTCGACGTCCATCGCCAAGAGGTTGCGATAGAGCATCGTTGTCGGCTTTACATATTGTTCTGCCAGAGACTGCGCCGGCAGTTCGATCGGAAATCCGCCTGCCTGAAACACACCGCGCTTGACGTCCTCGACACGTTGCTTGAAGTGACTGTGACAAGGATTAATGTCTGACCAGGTATTCACAATACCGACAACAGGTTTCCCGACCCAGTCTTCCGGACCGTACCCCATTTGCATCGCGCGCGAGCGGTGTCCAAAAGACCGTAAATCATCGGGGGCAAACCAGCGCGCACTCCGTAAGCTGTCGGGTGTTTTGACGCGCTTACTATCGTTGGACTGAGTCATAAACAGTGTTCCTTTCAGTGTTGTGACGACAATGAGATCCTAGCCCGGCTTCGGGCAGACTTTTTGCTTAAAGACAGTGTCCGTAAGGATTTTCCAAACGCGGCCTCCATTACGTTGGGTAAAGAATGGCGTAATGTCCCGCAAAAAAGGATAGACAGAAGGGCCCCAATCATCAGAGCGCATCCAGAAAACCTGATCGGTGGTTTCGCATAACCGGGGAATGAGCTCAGGGCGCGTGACCAGCACCGCCTTGCCCACTTGAGGGTTGAAGTTTGCAGCATCTGCCAATTCGTTGCGCCAGTTATCACGCTTGGGCAACGCAGGCCAGTTTTCAATCACCCATGCTGGACTTTGGTTTCCGATATAAAAAGGCAGATCAAA
>CAIUZV010000381.1 GCA_903903735.1 uncultured beta proteobacterium
GATCACGGTCGAGGCAGAGCATGAGCACGCAAAACACCATCATGATTAAGAAGGAAATAAATCCCCAGGTGTAAAAATGCAGGCCAAACAGTGTTGAGCCGTACCCCGTGTCGCCTGGCGCAATATGTAAGAGCACCTGACGTACCGACGCCGTTGCCCCTGCAAGCGCAGAAGCAAGAATGATGGCGTAGTGGGTGGCATGCGGTCCAAAGCGAACATTCAGCATCATGCCAATACCCGCAAGCGTCAGTGCGACCCGTTGTAATTGACAAAGAGGGCAAGGTAATTCGTTAAAGGCGAATTGCCAAAAGAGCGCCTCGAGCAATGAGCCGCAGACGGCTACCAGTGCTGCGGCATTCAGCCAGTACGACAAGGACCTACCAAAATAAGGATGCTCGCCATCTAGAGCTTCGATGAGCTTGTTCATAAGGAAATATTCAACTTGTCGGTCATGTGGTAGTGCATCCACGCGAGGAACACGACAAAAGTAAACACCCAGGCGCGAATGGTGTAGGGACGATTGCCCCGCATACTGAACCAAATCGCGAGGAGCGCACTGAGGAACGGCAACATCATGACCATGGGGTCTTTCCTTTAAATTGCGTAGTCGGCATCAAAGTGTTGTCCAACATGTATTGCATGGCCTGCACCCGAAAGCACAATGGCATTCATCCCAAAGCAAACGGCACCATCCATATGCGCAAGCGAACGGTAGGTGGCGAGCGTATCCATTACCTCGTGTGAGCTGCTCGCAGTATAAGGATTAATGTTTGGAATTGGGCAGCGAGGGCAGGGCTTGACCAAAGCGAGTTCGATTAATCCTGATGCTGTTCGGATTTGTATGTTGCGTAAATCATCTTCGGTGTGCGCTTCCAGGTCTTCGATCACCAGATTCGGCCTAAAGCGCAGCATATCGACGGCCTCGTGACCGCGTTCTAGCAGTCGTTCGTTCAGGACATCCAGGCTACGTTGGGTCGCAATCAATATCGCGAAGCCATCGCTGAACATATTGAGGGCATCAACGTTCTTGGTCCAGTCTTTTGAAGAAATGCGTGTTGCAGTCTTTGAAAAACGCACTAAACGAAATTTCTTGCCGGGGACGGCGAGATAGTGATCAAGCCATGCAGCGGCCTCGTCACCCATATCGTCGGCAAGCAGCGTGTCGCGCCAGACGGTCACGGAACGCTGGGCTCCCCGCTGATTGAAATCGATCTCCAGCGCTGGTTGGTCCGGCGCCTTCAGTTTTAGGGAGTGGCTGGTCAGTTCTGGTGTGATCCACACCATATGGGGAATCTGCCGTTGGGTCAGAAACATGCCATCCTGATCCACAATCATCCATTCGCGGTCATACGCCAAGCCGGTTGCGTTTAAGTGCGCCTCGTTAATCGCGATGCCTGCGCAGGACTTAACAGGGTAGATGAACATTTGGCTGATAACGCCATTGCAGTCTGTCATTTGATGTTGTCCCGTGAATTGTGATGGGATCTATTCTAAAATGAAACCTGTCATTACTGTCAGGATTTCGCTATGCCTTCTTTCGATGTCGTCTCTGAAGTTGATAAGCACGAACTCACTAATGCCGTTGATCAAGCAAATCGAGAGCTCGCCAACCGTTTTGACTTTAAGGGAACGGATGCCAAGTTTGAACTCGAGGGCTATGTGGTGACGCAAGTCGCGCCCAGCGCGTTTCAGCTTAAGCAAATGATTGATATTTTGCGTGGCCGCCTGAGTGCGCGTAGCATCGATGTTCGCTGTATGGATGTCGCTGACCCGCTCGAGAACCTAGGCGGTGCGCGTCAGAAGATCACGGTCAAGCAAGGCATTGAGCAGGCAGTCTCCAAGAAATTGATTGCTTCAATTAAGGAAGCCAAGCTCAAAGTGGAAACGCAAATTACCGGTGACAAATTGCGTGTCACGGGAAAGAAACGCGATGATCTACAAGACGCGATTGCCTTATTGAAAAAAGCGGATGTGCCTCTGCCCCTGCAGTTCAATAACTTCAGGGACTAGAGGCCGCTCGTCGGGCGTTACCGGCCACCAGTCTTGGCATCACCAAATAATGTCGTCAAGCCACGTGGTTGCGAACGCCAGTATTGCTTAGGGGCTTTTACGCTGGCGCCGAGTTCGGCGGCAGCATGCCAAGGCCAGCGAGCATCGTAGAGCATGCCTCGAGCAAGAGCCACCATATCAGCTTCACCGTTTACGATGATTTCTTCGGCTTCTTTTGCTTCGGTAATCAGGCCAACAGCCATGGTGGGCATGCCGGTTCCTTTTTTGATTTGCGTGGCTAAGGGAACTTGATACTTCGGACCCAGTGGTATTTTTTGTTGATGCGCAACGCCACCGCTTGATACATCCATAAAGTCACAACCGAGCGCTTTGAGCGCCTTGCCGTACTCCACACTTTCTTCTGGTGTCCAGCCGCCGTCGGCCCAATCCGTTGCAGAAATACGGATACCCAAACTTGCCGTCGACGGCGTGACGGCACGCACAGCTTCAAAGACTTCAAGCGGAAAGCGCATGCGATTGGCCAAGGAGCCACCGTAGGCATCGGTGCGCTGGTTCGCGATTGGGGACAGAAATTGATGTAGTAAGTAACCGTGCGCGTTGTGCAGTTCAATGCCTTCAAACCCGATGCGGATGGAACGTTTAGCTGCCTGAACAAATGCTTCACGAATACGCTTAAGACCTGCTGCATCAATCTCTTGGGGGGCAGGTTCAGTTGGTAGCTGGGGGATGGCTGAGGGGCCTTGCGGGACCCAACCACCATCTTTGGGCGCTAAGAGTTGTCCGCCTTCCCAGGGGCGCTGGCTTGATCCTTTACGACCAGCATGGGCCAATTGGATCATGATGGGGATATCAGAGTATTTGCGTACGGAATTAATCGTGCGCTGGAGTGCAGCTTCGGTCTCGTCTGAATACAGCCCAACACAGCCGTTTGTGATGCGACCAATGGGCTCTACGCCAGTCGCTTCAATGATCAGGAGCCCTGCGCCAGAAAGCGCCATATGACCCAAATGAATCGTATGCCAGTCGGTCGTTGCACCATCTTCAGCAGAGTATTGGCACATCGGAGCGATCACGATGCGGTTTGCAAGCTTGAGTGGGCCGATGGTGATGGGTGTAAACAGTTGGCTCATTGCTAAATCCTAAAAATAAATCAATAGATAGTGAGATGCTAACGGTTGGTTTGGGCTGCCGCAAGTTGAGTGGCCTCCCAATTTAGAATGGCGACCTTGCGCTGGGCGCCCCAGCGGTATTGCCCGGTTTGTCCTGTGTCACGAATAATGCGATGACAGGGCACGAGATATCCCAAGAGGTTTGCGCCGATGGCCGACCCTGCAGCACGTGCAGCACTTGGACTGCCCATGGCTTCGGCGAGTTGACCATATGACCGCGTTTCACCGAAAGGAATGTCTAGGAGTGCACGCCAGGCTTTGAGTTGAAAAGGCGTACCCGACAAAATGATAGGGGGTGTCTTGGTCGGACCGCCTGCAGCAAAAATCGAAGCGGTAAGCGACAGCGCTTCGGTTTGGCTTTGTTGGGCCGAGGCTTGCGGCCAGAGATGCTTGATAATGATGTCGGCTTGAGCCGCCTGACCATCTAGAAAGTGTATCAAGCAGATCCCCTGACTTGTCCAAGCCAGCAAACAGGGGCCAAACGGACTTTTGGCTATGCCATACCGCAGGGACAGGCCGCTGCCTTTGGCGCGCAGCGTATTGGGTGGTAGGTTGATGACTTTCAAAGATGATGAGCTCATCGTGCTAAGTGTAATGCAGACCCTACCTTATAATTTGACTCAACTAAACACTATGGGTGCCAGCGCTTGGTGCTCGATGGATGCAAATCATGAATCGCGTGCTCTTAGGCTGTATCGCTGATGACTTTACCGGTGCAACCGATCTAGCAAATAATCTGGTGCGCGCTGGCATGCGTGTGCTGCAAACCGTTGGCGTGCCGACCGCTGCACTCAGCGCACCAGTCGATGCGGTGGTGGTGTCGCTTAAAAGTCGTACGATTGCGCCAGCCCAAGCGGTTGCGCAATCGCTACATGCGCTCGAGTGGTTGCAGAAGCAGGGCGCGCGTCAAATTTATTTTAAATATTGTTCCACCTTCGACTCGACGCCAGACGGCAATATCGGTCCGGTGATCGATGCCTTAATGGCAGCGTTAAAGACAGACTTCACTATTGCAACGCCTGCATTTCCGGATGTTGGTCGGACTGTTTTCAAAGGCTATTTGTTTGTCGGCGATGTGTTGTTGCACGAGAGTGGTATGCAAGATCATCCATTGACGCCAATGAAGGATCCCAATCTCGTACGTGTGTTGTCACCCCAGACAACGCGCAGGGTCGGGTTAATCGATCATGGTGTGGTTGTACAGGGCACGGCAGCAATCCAACAGCGTATCGCCGCACTCAAGCAGCAAGGGGTCGGTGTGGCGATTGTCGATGCCGTCAGCAACGCAGATTTGCATCGTTTGGCGCCCGCTCTGGCTGATATGCCCTTAGTGACCGCAGGTTCTGGCGTGGCGATTGGCTTGCCCGCGAACTTTGGCATCGCGCCAAATGAAAGTGCCGCCACCCTGCCAAGCGCCAAGGGACGACAAGCAGTGATGGCGGGAAGCTGTTCACGAGCAACGAATGCACAGGTGGCAGCCTTCATCGCAGCTGGACGTCCTGCTTACGTTGTGGACCCCATGCGGATGGAGCAAGGGCAAGAGGCGCGTGAGGCAATCGTGCGCGAGGCGCTTGCGTGGGCAGTTCCTCGCTTGGTGGATGGCCCGGTACTGATTTACTCGACCGCACAACCTGAGGCGCTCAAAACGATCCAAACTAAACTTGGTTCTGCCAAGGTGGGTGAGTGGGTTGAGCAGACGCTTGCCTCGATTGCCTGCGGGTTGGTTCAAGCGGGTGTTGGCCAGCTGGTGGTAGCGGGCGGCGAGACCTCGGGTGCCGTCGTTCAAGCCTTGGGAATGCAGCAATTACAAATCGGCGCCCAAATCGATCCTGGTGTCCCCTGGTGTGCAGGTCAAACCAAGGTCAATGACGACATTTTGCACATCACACTCAAATCCGGTAATTTCGGCACGGAAGATTTTTTACTCAAAGCCTTTGGAAAATTATCGTCATGAGTAGTGTGACTGAAACAGAACATTTGATTTTTTTGCGACAAGAGATTTGCCGAATAGGTCGAAGCTTGTTTGAAAGAGGCTACGTCCACGGGTCGACCGGTAACATCAGCGTTCGTGTGCCCCAGGTAGACGGCGGTGGATTTTTGATTACCCCGACTGACGCATGCTTGGGCTTTCTTGATTCGGCACGTTTGTCGCGTATCAACGCGCAAGGCGAACAGATCAGCGGCGACCGGGCGAGCAAAACGCTGGTACTGCATCGCCGTATTTATGATTGTGATCCGCAGGCGGGATGCGTGGTGCACACGCATTCGTCTTGGTTAGTGGATTTAACGTTGCGCGGAGTCTGGTCTAAAGATGACATCGTTCCGCCGATCACGCCTTACTATGTGATGAAGGTCGGGCATGTTCCACTGGTCGAATATTGCCGACCTGGGGCACCAGCCGTGGCCGACACTATTGAGCAGTTGATTCATTCTTATCGCGCTAAGGGTTTGTCATTACGAGCAGTCATGTGCGATAAGCTGGGCCCACAAGTGTGGGGCGCGAATCCCAGTATTGCGATGGCAACGCTCGAAGAGCTGGAAGAGACTGCTAAGCTTTGGTTGCGAGGGGGGTGCGCAGCGAAACCACTCGCAGAGTCTTCGATACAAGAACTGCGTGAACTCTTTAAGGCGTCTTGGTAAACATGAATATTCTAATTACGGGTGCAGCAGGATTTCTCGGTACCTTGCTGACACAAGAGCTACTAAAGCGTGGTCAATTGTGCGGCCAACCGATCAAGTCAATGATGCTTACTGATTTGTATGCTCCGTCGCGCCAAGAGATTACATCGCATCCGCTTGTGAAGACCGACGTGGGAGATTTGCTCACGCGTATCGATACCTTGTGTGCGCGTGACTATGACGCAGTTTTCCATTTTGCTTCCGCAGTGTCTGGTGAATGTGAGGCTGATTTTGATTTGGGTTTGCGATCAAATCTGGATACGACCAGGAAGTTACTGGATGCCTTACGCGCGCAGCAGGCGCGAAGCGGGCGTGCACCCTTGTTATTCTTTCCAAGTTCTGTTGCAGTATTTGGTTCTGATCCGGCGATCCCGTTGTCAGACGTTGTGCGTGACGATACCCTGCCAACGCCGCAATCTAGTTATGGAATCCATAAGTTTATTTGTGAGCAACTCATTGCAGACTACACGCGCAAGGGTTATATCGATGGGCGTGCCGCGCGACTCATGACAGTGTCCGTCAGGCCTGGGCGCCCGAATGGTGCGGCCTCTAGCTTCTTGTCCGGCATCGTGCGCGAACCCTTGTCAGGCATTGCGTCGGTGTGTCCTGTTGAACTGTCGACCCACGTTGCGCTGTCTTCTCCCAATAATACGATTGCGGGAATTCTGAGCGTTGTCGAAATAAGCCGAGAAGATTTCGCGGGACGTACCGCATTGAATCTACCTGCGCTGACCGTGACCGTTGGTGAGATGTTGCAAGCGCTCAAAGAGGTCGCTGGGCCAGAGGTTGCCGCTCTGGTGAGCGTACAGCCTGACGCGACAATTAAGCGCATTGTGGGCGGTTGGCCCCCCCGGTTTGATTGCCAACGCACACACCAGCTCGGATTGAGGGCAGACGCCTCTTACCGAGCTGTGATCGAACAGTACATCGAAATGGCCGGGATTAAACTACCAGAGGGTGCGCCGCGCCATCCATCGTAATGATGGTGCCGGTCACGTAGCTGGCACGGCTTGACGATAAATAAACAACGGTGTCAGCGACTTCCTCGGGCGACGCGAGGCGGCCCATAGGCACGCGCGCCGTTGCTTTCTCAATCGCTTGCTCCACCGAAATGTTCTCGTGCTTCGCTGCGACTTTCATTCCTTCCATCAGACGGTCTGTCGCCGTTGCGGCCGGATTCACAGCATTGACGCGCACACCATGCGGGGCGTAGGCGGCGGCGAGTCCCGCGCTGGCGAGCATCAAGGCTGCATTCGCGCTGCCTCCAGAGATATGCAATACCGATGGCGATTTGCCACCGTTGCCCACAACGTTGACTACGACGCCTTTCTTACGTGCACCCATTCTCTTTATGCAGGGATCCAGCATGTTGATGTAGGTAAAGAACTTTGAGTTCATCGCATCGCGCCAGTTCTCTGGCTTGAGGTCTCCAGCAGCAACCCGTTTTGCAGCGCCAGCGGAGTTCACGAGCACATCCACGGGGCCAAAGGCCTTCTCTGCTGCGTCGAGTGCGGCAACTGCCGAGTCTGCATCTTTGAGATCTGCGGCATAGATTGCGATGTGCGCGGCCGCGGCTGGGTTTTGTGCACTCAATTCTTTCTTGGCAGTCTCTAGGTTTGTCTGGTCACGCGAAACCAGACTGACTTTTGCGCCTTCCTCTAGAAATACTTTTGCACAAGCTAGACCGATCCCTTTGCTGCCGCCCGTGATGAGAACGTGATGATTGTTTAGATGTAAGTCCATGCCTGCTCCAAGTGTATAAGCGTACGAAGTTGAGTTTAAAAAATGATTGAGCGGTTGATTAAACGCTACGAATGATGCCTTGGTCTCTGAGGCTATCAATGTCAGAGTCTGAATAGCCCAGGCTCTGTAAAAGCGCGACGGTATCGGCTCCGATACGGGGTGAGGCGTTACGAATTCTTAGGCGCTCGCCATTCATCGCCAGCGGCAATAGTGGCGCGCGGGTTTCGATATCTTTGCCAGAGCTGGTGTTGTCTGCAGCAACTGTCACCGGAGCGAGGCCGCCGGTCGCCAGCAAGTGTGGATCCTCAAAGAGTTCATGTGGACGCGTAATCGGTGCGTAGGGAAGTCCGGCTTTTTCGAAACGTTCACTGAGCTCTTTTGCGCTCAACAAGGCAAATCGTTCGCGCAAGATGGGCATCATCCAACTACGGTTCTGCACACGCTCGTTATTCGAACCGAGTCGTGCATCTGCTTTCAGGTCGTCGAAGGCAAACTCTTTACAAAGTAACGCCCACTGCGTATCGCTGACGGCGGATAGA
>CAIUZV010000382.1 GCA_903903735.1 uncultured beta proteobacterium
CCCATGGCGTGGGTTTGAACGATGCGCTGATTGCTGCCACGGCGGTGAACCGCAAAGCCTGCCTCTACACCTTGAATATCAAGCACTACCCCAGCTTGCGTAAAAACCAAGTGGCGCAGCCTTACCGAAAATCCTGAATACAGCCCTTAGCCTGTCTCGCCGTTTAAAACAGGAAAATCCAGCACCTTAGAAAAATCTCTGTCGTGCGTGACCAAGGCGGCAGCGCCTATGTCCAGCGCCGAGGCCAGTTGCACGGCATCGGGCAACTTCAAACGGTATTGCAACCGCAACTGCGCGGCCATGACAGCTACTTGCGCCGATAACGGCACCACCTGGTAACGTCCCAGCGCTTTTTCATAACGCTTGGCCAGTGCGGTTTGCTTTGCCTTGAACGGACCGGCCAACACCTCAGCCAAGGTGACCGTGGTCAAGGCCAGTTGTAAACGGCCCAGCTCTGCGGCTTCAAACAAACTGGTAAAGCGTGGCGCAAAAACCGGGTGGTCTTCCAACACATATATCCACGGCGCGGTGTCCACCAGCACCGTGGCACCCTCGCTCAAACTGCTCCAACCTGCGTTGTAGACAGGCACAATTTCGGTCATGCTTCAGTCTTACCACTCGTTGCGCAATTGCGCGACTGCTTTGGCCGCACCTTGTGACCAAAGCCCGCGGCCGGTGCCACGCAAGGCCAAAATGCCGTCAACTTTCACTGCCCGGCCTTGTTGCGCCTGCCAATACTTGACCGGCACGACCATGGCCACGGGTTTGCCGTGGCGAGTGATTTCGCTGCTGTAACCCGCTTCTGCTTCGGCAGCGATCAAGGGCAGTTGCGCCCTGGCCTGCTCTAAACCATAAACCTTGCTTTTTGACATGGTGCACCCTCTTTGCTTTGATCTGTACAGACTGTACAGAATTAAGGGCGCTTGTCAAGCTGAAATGGCTTTTCAAGTCATCCAATCTTCAAGTTTCAGGCCCGGTACGCGTTGAAAGTGCCGCATGTTGTGGGTCACCAAAGGCAGGCCGAGCGCCAATGCATGCGCGGCGATTTGAGTGTCCATGTCGCCAATGGGCTGCCCGGTTTGCTGCAAGTGGGCGGCAATGTCGCCATACCGGTCTGCGGCCTCTGGGGTCCATGGCAAAACGGGCAACTCGTTGAGCAGCAAATCAATGGTTCGGCGGCGTTTGTCATCGGCTTGCAGCAGTGCCAGCCCAAACCTTATTTCGGCGCGGGTGATGGCGGAAATGGCGACCTCCTGTTTTTTGAGCGCTGCCCACATGCGCTTTTGCAACGCGGCTGAGCTGTTGCGTGCAAAGTAGCCCAGGATGTTGGTGTCGACCAGGTACTTGATCACTTGCTGCCCTTGGGTTTGGCGGTGCGCTTGGTCGTTACTTTTGCAGAGGCTTTGGCGGCTGATGCATCTTCCCAGTCAGCAAACGGATTTTTCGGTGGCTTGTTTTGCCGACTGGCATCAGACAAAAAATCGTTGGGCAAAGGGTTTTCGGCAATGGCGGCCATCAGCGCATCGAGCCGACGCTGGCGTAAGGTTTGCGTGTCCTTAGGCTTGAGTGTGATCTCGCCGGTTACCTCGTTGCGGGCTATCCACATTTCATCCACATCGACGCGAAAGGCCTTGGGCAAACGAATCGCCTGGCTGTTGCCGTTGGTAAAAACTTTGGCGGTTGAGAGCATGGCGGCCTCCTAAAATGTATCTATGAAAACGTATCTACTTTATCACTGGCAAGTCATTCAGTCAAAGTCAAAATGCCCCAAAGCAAGTTGCCGTAATTAGCGAGGGACAATCTAGACATGAACGCCCCGACTGCTCGCACCGAACAACCGCGTAACCCCCTTCATGGTGTGACGCTTGAAGCGATGGTGCGCGCCCTCGAAGCGCACTACGGCTGGGAAGAGTTGGCCCGCCAAATTCCTATTCGCTGTTTTTCGCACGACCCGAGCGTGAGTTCGAGTTTGAAATTCCTGCGCAAAACACCTTGGGCGCGTGAAAAGGTGGAGGGCCTGTACCTGTTCATGCTGAGGGAGCAAGTGCGCAGGGGGGCCTTTGACGGTCAATCACGAACAGAATAATTCCAAATAATTGATCCCGATTTGGGACTAAAATCCCGCCATGCGAGTCATTGCCGTATCAACCCTCAAAACATTCTGGGAAAAGCCCGGACGTGGGGACGCGCAAGAGCCTTTGAAAACCTGGTACGGCGAGGCCTGTCGCGCCGAATGGAAATCTCCCGCTGAAGTCAAAGCGCAATATGGAAATGCCAGCATTGTTGGAAACAACCGGATCGTTTTCAACATCGCAGGGAACAAATACCGGCTCATCGTCGCCTTTGCCTATCGGATGCAAATTGCCTACGTCAAGTTTGTAGGCACGCACGCCGAATACGACAAGGTCGATGCGGCCACAGTGGATCAGTCATGAGCGTCAAGGAGAGAACCATGGAAATCACCCCCATCCGTACAAAGAAAGATTACCGCGCAGCACTGCGCGTCGTGTCAAAGCTGGTCGATCAAGACCCCTCGCCTGACACACCAGCAGGCGAACACCTAGAAGTGCTCTCTACCTTGATTGAAGCCTATGAGCGAAAACACCATCCGATTGACTTGCCTGATCCGGTAGAAGCCATCAAGTTCCGCATGGAACAAGCAGGGCTGTCGATCAAAGACTTGGAGCCGATGATCGGGCAGGCCAACCGTGTCTATGAAGTGCTCAACTACAAACGACCCCTGACGCTGCGCATGATTAGGAATTTAAACAAAGGCTTGGGTATCTCTGCGCAAGTGCTGATCACGGACAGCGCCCGCGTTTGAGCTGGCCCGTGAACTGATTTCCGCACGCGTGAGAGCGGGCCTGACGCCGGGCGTTGTGGCCGCACGCATGGGTACGACCCACAGCGACCGGTCAAATTTAGACAGTTGCCCTTGATCGACGAGCAGCACTTACGCGCTTATTGAGGGTGACGTCTCCCCCCAAGTGGTCGATCACCACGGAAGGACGATCGGGGAACTTGGCCACCAATTCCAGCTTTCCGCCCATGCTTTCCACGTAGTGGCGCATCGTTGAAAGCAGCATGTCGCTGCGTTTTTCCAGACGGGAAATGGTGTCCTGACGCACCCCTAAGGAGGCAGCCATTTGCTCTTGGGTTTGCTGAACTGCAAGGCGAAGATCTTTGAGCGTCGCCAACTCCATGGCCCGGTCTTCCACCCGTTTTTTCCGGTCTTTGGGCAGCGTTGCCATCACGTCATCGAGTTTTCTTGCCATTTTTGGACTCCTTTGTTGATTGACTCAAAGTTGCCAGATGATCGTCGTAACGTGCATCGGCCACCGTGAGTAAGCGCTTGTAAAACCTGCGCTGATCTGCCCCACCTTTATCGCCACCAATCAGCAAGATTGCTTGTCGTTGGGGATCAAAAGCAAAGGCCACTCGCCAAACCTCACCACTCCAAGAAAACCGAAGCTCTTTCATGTTGCTGTGTCGTGAACCTTTGAGGGTATCGACTGTGGGTCGCCCTAAACCAGGTCCAAAAGTGGCCAGCAACTTGGCATGCGCCAAGAGTTCGTCTTGCAGCTCAACCTCCAAGGCTTCGAACTCAGCATCAAAGGCATCGTGAAAAAGAACGATCCAGGTCATTGGTAAATTATGTACTTAAAGACATATTACGTCAAATCCATTTTGGGCGATGAATAGGCTTGTTGGAGATGGCCATTGCTGAAAAGTAGCAGCACTCACGCAAGCAGGCCTGACGCAGGGCGAAGTGGCCGCATGCATGGGCACGACCCACAGCGTGGTGGCACGCATCGAAAGTGGCAGACGCACGCCATCCATGCGGACAGTGCAACGTTTTGCCAGTGCCGTGGGAGCGCGTGCCGTGGTGCGTATGGAGCCTTTGACAGAGGCATGACCAGCTGCTTCAACGCAGGCTCAGCATGGGTACTGTCGATTCGTTTCAGATTGGGAGCTGACACTCATCAAAGACTGCTTTTCGCATTGTGGGTGCTCGAATCTGCATCCTGTCAGCGCTTACGTGTCGTCCAGCCATAGGGAAAAAGGATCTTCGTTCTGGCGACACCGTCGGCGAGTTCACTTTTATACGTGACGTTTAGCAGGTGCATGGGGACGATCATCTGCTCGGCCAGTTTCTCTTCGAAGGAAGACACTGATAACTTCTCACTCGGCGGAGTCTCACCGGGCTCCGCTGCGTAGTCCTGGTCCTCAAGCCACAGAATGTTGCTGCCACCAAAGTAGATCCCCTCGACAATGTGCTGGCCCGGCAAGGTACCTCGTTTAGTTATGACGTCGATGACCGCATCGTGTTTCTTACCAGGCAATACATGAAAGCGTCCGATGTCGGGCAGCAGACACTCGGCAATGAAATCGAAACTGGGGGCGAGCTCCTTCACAGTCTGTAGCGCAAATACGGACAGTAACGAGCCGGACTTGAACTGGGTGCGTAGCCTAGCAAGTGGATCGAAGAAAATTTCGAAGAGCATGCCGTCGAGAATTGCCTTACGCTTCATCTCGTCCATACCCTGGGTCCGATCTACAAACCCGTCGATGTACCCACAGGCTCCGTTGGAGCCGCCACAAGCTGCTTGATACACGTTACGTCCGAGCACGAACAAGGAGTTAGTTGAGGCCTTGTTCGCTATCGCCGCAGTGATTACATTGATCGCAGAGTTCTGGGTTGGCCATGTCAAGCTCTTCAACGCTCGGATGGTCCGATGGGACGTTTTTGCATCATCGAGGACGAACAACTTGTCACTGAGTGCCTCCTCTGAGTACAAGTCAATTCGAACGCCAATACTGAGTTTGAAGAAGAACTCGCCAGCGAGTGAAGTGTGTTCCCAAGAGATCTGTTTGCCAGCCGTTGCGGCGCTAAGCGTATTGCGCACGCGCTTGAACATGTTTTCGATAGAGCAGTCCGGCGTCGAAATGTGCTGAAGCAATGCGGCCGTGTAAGCACCATTGCGCCCATCGCCGTCCAATGCCACCTGCCCTGGTGACGTTGCATACGCAATCAGCGAGCCGCGCGGTGCATAGACGGGGGCCAAGCCGCGTGACACAGAGGATCTGGACCAAGCCCGCTCAAAAGGGTTGTCCCGGCATGCATCAAGAATGATGATGCTCGTCTGTGTATCCGCCTTTTCCATAACCTCAATCACCCGATTCAAGGGCAGCGAGCTGTACTTGGCCTCGTCCTCGCCGCTTGCATCGCTGTCGATCGCAGTTAGGTAGTTTTCCCGATCTATTTGCAACCCGTGTCCCGCAAAGAAGAAGAGACCGACATCTTTGCCCTTCAGCGACCCCTTAAAGCGCTTCAAGGCCTGATCCATTTCTGAATAGGTGCAATCGAGGACCTTCTCGACAGTGAAGCCGCTGGCCAACAATTTCGTAGTGATGTCGTTAGCATCATTAACTGGATTCTTGAGCTTCGTGGCATTCTCGTAGTCGGCATTGCCGATTACCAGGGCAATCAGTTGTCTGCTCATAGGTCTCCTCTGCTTCCTTTTTTGGTGTCTGGCAAGCACAGGGGGAACCCAACGAAACGGTACAGCAGAACGTTAAGGATTGCTACCGCTGAAAAAAGGTCGCTAGCGTAACGGGTCGAACTTCGCCAATGTTTAAATTCGGTCATAGTCAATAACTTTCTGTGGCTTTGGTTTTCTCGTTTTCTTGCCGACTGCCGAAGGCAAAAAACTGGTGATGCGTTGGTATAGCTGGAACAGGAAGGCCACGCGCTCAGCGTCAGACGCGTAAGCCTTTTTCCCCCCGCTATTCAAGTAAGCCGCATCCACAGCAGCATCCAGTTTTTGGTGAGTCTTGAGCAAGGCCGGGGGCATGGTCAGTGGGTCGTATAGGTCGGCCAGTGACGAATCTGCAAATTGGGCGCGGGCGTCGAGCACGCATTGCGCGGCTTGTTCGATGGCGTTGCGGTGCTTGTCGCTGAGTGCCTCGCCTGCGAAGCCGGGCCAAGGGAAGTTGTTATAGACGATAGTGTTGGAGTAGCGGAACCGACTTTCAAGTCGCCCACAGGTGAAACGCATGAAGGCGTTGTGCATGGCGCTGGTCATGACACCGAAGTGAAACAACGTGGCATCGGGCACGGCATAAACCAGATTGCTGACGATGACGTTGGCATCCATGAAGCCAATCGGTACATAGCTGCGCCGCTCTGATGAAACGCTGGGAATCAGCAAGTAGTTAGTCGCTGGCTGTCGCCGCTCTCCGAAAAGGGCTGGACTCGATGCCAGTTCAACAGTTGTGGCTTTGGGGCTGGATAAACGCATGGCTTTAACAGCCTGCACGCGCTTGATCACTTCGGGCATGGCGCGCAGTTCATTGGGCGGGCAGTCCACCAACCACAAGCACCAGCGCGGGATGTTGTTGATAAATTCATCGGCACCCAAAAAGGGCCTGATCCATTTAGCCGCTCGAGGCTCCAAAGCCAAAAACGCAGCTTTATCTTCAGCGTCCATCAGCAAGTTACCGCCATCGGTCGGTTGACTGCCTTTTGTCATTGGTGGAACGTTACAGATGGGTTCTCTGCGCTTGGGCAGAAAAACAGTAGGTGCATCAATCAAATACGGATTGATGTTTCTCGCTGGAACGGCAAGAGGTTGTCCTTTGATGTCTTCGTATTCATAAATGGTTTTGATCGCTTGGTCTTCATGACCAAAGCCCACAATCACACAATGCACAGCCGCATTGCCTTTGGCTTCATTGCTCCATTGAAATGTTCGATGTGCAAAGTGGATGTGCATTCCAAGGCGCTGCATCTCGCCCCACAGCACGGCCACGTGCTCGCCTTGGGTAATGCTGTTGGTAGAAACAAAAGCCGCGCGCGTGTTGTTGCCTTTCAAATACCGAGCGGCCAAGATGTACCAGCCACACACAAAATCCAACACTCCCGCGCCGTGCATGCCCTGCATCACCACCGCCAAGTCATCCTTTTGTGACTTGCTTTGGTAGCTATAGCCCAAGAACGGCGGATTCCCCAACACATAACTGCACCGCTGCACTGGCAACACCTCATTCCAATCCACCCTCAGCGCATTGGCGTTTTGAATATGCGGCGTGCTTTTCAGCGGGATGCGCGCAAAGTACAAACCAAACTCCACGCTGACACGCAGGTTCATTTGGTGGTCCACCAGCCACAGCGCCACTTGCGCAATTTGCGCCGGAAACTCTTCAATCTCCATACCGTAAAACTGGTCCACGTTCACGCCGATCAGGCTGTGCACATCCACCGTCATTTGCCCTTTGTGGGTGCTCAGTTCGTGGCTGGCGCGCAGTACTTTCAACTCCAGCTCGCGCAGTTCGCGGTAGCTGATCACCAAGAAATTGCCGCAGCCGCAAGCCGGGTCTAAAAACGTCAGTTACCGCAGCTTCTTGTGAAACTCCAACAGCTTGTTGCGGTTGCCTTTCACGCTCTCAAACTCGGCGTGCAATTCATCCAAAAACAGCGGCTTGATGAGTTTCAGGATGTTGGCCTCTGACGTGTAGTGCGCGCCCAGGTTGCGGCGGGCTTTGTCGTCCATGATGCTTTGAAACAAGCTGCCAAAAATGGCCGGGCTGATGGCCGACCAGTCGAGCGCGCAGGCGTCCAGCAGCGCTTCGCGCATGGCGGTGCTGAAGTCGGCCATGGGCAGGGTTTCTTCAAACAACTTGCCATTGACGTAGGCAAATTGCCCAAGTGGCGCTGTGGCTGGTGGACCACCAAATGAATATGCGGGTCAGCGAAGAGTTTGGCCTGTACTA
>CAIUZV010000383.1 GCA_903903735.1 uncultured beta proteobacterium
ACCGAACACGTTTGGTACTACGAGCACCCCTACCCAGCGGGCGTGAAAACCTACAACAAAACCAAGCCCATCCGCATCGAAGAGTTCGACGCTGAAAAAGCGTGGTGGGGCACCGAGGCCGATGGCTTTGTAGCCCGCGTGGAAAACGAACGCGCCTGGAAGGTGAGCATCGAGCAGATCAAAGCCGCCAACTACAACCTCGACCAAAAGAACCCCCACGCCGCCGAAGTGGTGAGCCACGACCCCGAGCAACTGCTGGCCGATTACGCCCGCTTGCAAACCGAGGCGCAAAGCCTGCGCGACCAACTCAAAAGCATTCTCGCCCAATCGCTGGGAGCCCCAGCGTGAGCGCAGAGCTGACGGCGCAAGAGCCCAGCGCCAAATACCTGGTGAATTTGCAGCCGCCGCTGGTGCGGCATTTCGACCTGATCGCGCATGCCCCCGGCGGCGTGGCCCGCCTGCGCGAACTCATCTTGACGCTGGCCGTGCAAGGCAAGCTGGTGCCGCAAGACCCGAAGGAAACACCTGTTGATATTTCAGTTATTCCAGCAGCAATTAACCGACTGATTGGCGAAGGTAAGGTTCCTCGTTCACGAACCAGTGCAGACGCAGAGCAAGAGACAAGCTTTGATGATCTGCCCAATGGTTGGGTCGCTGTTATCGCGTCCAATGTCTTTGTTCCGCGGAGTGGAAACTCCAAGCTGATCAAAGGTAAGCTTTTTTCTGAACCAGCAGAACATCTGTATCCAGGTTACTCAGCCTCAGGTCAAGACGTATGGCTGTCACATTTCGAGTATGAAGGCACAGCAGTAATTCTCTCTGCGGTTGGAGCGAGATGCGGAAAAGCATTTCTTGCAAAAGGCAAATGGAGTGCCGTTGCCAATACACACATCATTTGGCCCCTCTTGGATCTTGTGCTGCCGGAGTACTCCATGCTCCTCTTGAACAATGAAGGCTACTGGATACGCAGCGGTGGGGCACAACCGTTTGTGAAAGTTACGGAGACGCTGCAGCAACAGGTAGTTTTGCCTCCGATTGCTGAACAATCCCGCATCGTTACCCGCGTCGGAGAACTGATGCAACTCTGCGACGCCCTCGAAGCCAGCGGCCAGCTCGAAGCGCAGCAACACGCTCAACTCGTCAATACCCTGCTCGGCACGCTAACCCGAAGCGAAACGCCCGAGGCACTGGCCGACAACTGGCAGCGCATCGCCACTCACTTCGACGTCCTGCTCGACCGTCCCGAAGCCGTGGACGCCCTCAAAAAAACCATCCTCCAACTGGCAGTACGCGGCCTCCTCGTCCCCCAAGACCCCACAGACGAACCCGCCAGCGCCCTCCTGCAAAAAATCCGCACCGAAAAAGACCACCTCATCGCCCAAGGTAAGATCAAACGCGACAAACCCCTGCCACCCATCACCGACGAAGAAAAACCGTTTGAGTTGCCGCAGGGGTGGGAGTGGGTTCGACTGCGCGGATTGGTGACACATTTGGGCGATGGACTTCATGGCACGCCCAATTACTCACCGATTGGTGAATATTATTTTGTGAATGGAAATAATCTTGGTGAAGGCGTCGTCACCATCAAGCCCGAGACAAAACGAGTCGACCAGTCCGAGTTTGAAAAACATAGAAAACCACTGGACTCCACTACAGTGTTGGTTTCAATTAATGGAACTTTGGGGCGAGTTGCTTTCTATCAAAACGAAAAAATAATCCTTGGGAAAAGTGCGTGCTATTTCAACGTCACTCCGGGGCTGCAAAAACTATTTGCCAAATTGTTGCTGGAATGTCCTGACTTTATGACTTATGCGATCACAAGTTCTACAGGCACCACAATCAAGAACTTAGGGTTGAAGGCAATTGGTGATTGGACCATCGCCCTGCCGCCCCTTGCGGAGCAATCCCGCATCGTCACCCGTGTCAACGATCTCCGCAGCCTTTGCGACAACTTGCGCCAAAGTCTGTTGGCGAGTCAAACTGTCCAGTCGCACTTAGTCGATGCGTTGGTTACATCCAACTAATTTCATCATTGAGCTTAAAAACGAGATTTATATGCCTGGTATTCATCTAAGCAAGTTAGAACAACAATTACAGAAAGCTTGGAACGCTGAAAAATTTGGCGATAGCCCTCTTTTGAAATCAATAGAAATCAATGCCAATGGTGGGGCGGGATTACGCGGCATCAAATCATTGAGGGTTGATTTCGACTATCCAGTAACTTTTTTCACGGGACAAAACGGGGCAGGTAAGTCTACGCTTCTTGCGTTAGCTGCGCTCGCTTATCACGGTGTGCCAGGGCATATGGCTAGTTTAGAAAAGAATTTGACCGCGCATGAGGATGGCGACTTTACTTATTTCACGTTTAGAAACTTTTTCCATCGCGGACCTGGGGATGCCGCAGTTAAGGACGTGGCATTAACTTGGAGATACGACGAGAACACACCAGAGGTTTCGTTGATTAAGAAGACCGACAAATGGATGCGCTATGAGCGTCGCCCTAAGCGGGCTGTTGAATTCCTCGGGATTTCGAGAGCCGTACCGGCAATTGAGTTGTCTTATCTACGAAGCAACTTCAATGCAGACATTGCTGGGATTAGCCCTGCACCATTGACTGTTGAAACCCGCAGAGTGGTTGAAAAAATACTTGGTAGACAGTATCCAAAAGTTGAAGAGATTAACCATAAGAAATTCAAAATTCGCCGAACAAGTGAGAGTGGTTACACAAGCTTCAACATGGGTGCAGGTGAAGACAGTCTCATTGCTTTGCTTGCGCAGTTATCACAATTACCAAAGGGAAGTCTTGTTGTAATTGACGAGGTCGAAACGGCCTTGCATCCAGCTGCTCAAAGAAAATTGGTTGAAGCGCTTTTGCAGCTTTCGTGGGAAAGAAAACTTCAAATTATTGGGTCTACGCATTCACATCACATCATTGACAATTTGCCACGGGTCGCTCGCAAGCTGATCGTTCGCGAACAGGAGACCCATCGAATCGTCGTATCGCCAACTACCATGCTGGCGTTATCGGAAATATCTGAACAACAAAACAAAGAGCTGCTGATTATTTGTGAGGATCTATTCGCAGCATCATTAATTACAACAGCGCTTTCAGCACAAGTGCGCAAGCGCGTGGACATTCAAGCATGTGGAGCTAACTCGGAGTTGGCAAGGTATGCCCGAAGTCATCTTCGTATCGCTTCAAAAGCCAGGTGTCTGATTGTTTGGGACGGCGATGTGTCCATTCAAGAGGCTAAGGAATATTTAATTACTGCTAAGGCTCAGATTCCAGACTTCAATAGTATTGATAAACGCCTCACATGGCGTTGCCTACCTAGCGGTAAGTCTCCCGAGAAGTGGGCCTTAGAGGTTTGTCGTACCAAAGGTCTTGAAGATGTTGTTAGAGAGTTTGGACTAAATTCTGAAGGTCAAGCCATAGATATTCTTGATTCTTGTGGTTTAGACGATGTTCATGACATTCCGTATGACCTTGCACAAGCTACTGGCTTGAAAGAAGATGATGCAGCCCAGCGTCTCGTGCGATGTTCTGTTGCACTTGCTAAAGATCAGCTGCAGCCTTTGATTGACCAAATTCAACAAGAGCTCAAGTAAAAATTTATGCCCATCCACCATGCCATCTGGCAAGTCAGCGAAAAGCCGACGCCACTGCAAGCTTCCAAACTCGTCGCCGAAGAGCAGCTGCGCGAGATGATCATTCAAGACCCGCGCATCTTGTCCAACGATTGGATGATCATTGGCCGTGAGGTGCCTACCTATGCAAGTTGCAGATTGGACTTGCTGGCCATTCAGCCTGATGGCTCGTTGGTACTGATTGAACTCAAGCGTCACCGCACCCCGCGTGAAGTGGTGGCCCAATCGATTGATTACGCATCTTGGTTGGATGACCTCACTGCCGACCGCATCGTTCAAATCTACGCCGCCTACAGCGGCGGTGGCAATTTGCAAGGCGACTTTCAAAAGCGCTTTGGTGCTCCACTGGATGAAGACTCGCTCAATGCCTCGCACCAGATCATCATCGTCGCCAGCGAGTTGGACTCGTCTACCGAGCGCATCGTGGCCTACTTAAATGCACGTGACATTGCGATCAACGTCCTGTTCTTCAAGGTGTTCGAGCACGCAGGCCAAAAGCTGCTGAGCCGCGCCTGGATGATCGACCCCGGCGAAACCCAGGCCAACGCCGCAGCCACCACACCTAGCAAGGGCGAAAGTAAAGAGCCGTGGAATGGCGAGTTTTATGTTTCTTATGGCGCGGATCGAAGCTGGGAAGATGCTCGTAAATATGGTTTCATCAGCGGCGGTGGTGGCACTTGGTACAGCCAAACGCTCAAACTTTTATCGCCGGGCAACCGTGTATGGGTACGCATTCCGCAAACGGGCTATGTAGGAGTAGGCGAAGTGACCGAGGCCATGCAATCAGTCAAAGACTTCACCGTTGTTACCTCCAATGGCACCCGTCCTGCTCTAGAGGTGCTAAGGGACGCCAAGGGCTTCGCTCATACTGCTGACGACTCAGAGCAAGCTGAATACTTTGTTCGTGTGAATTGGTTAGATACCGTGGACGCAGCCCACGCTTTCAACGAAGTGGGGTTGTTCGGTAATCAGAACACAGTCTGCCAACCCCGCGCCGCCAAGTGGTGGCACACGGTAGAGCGGTTGAAAACGGTGTTTAAGGTTTGAAACGCTTGGTGCTCACGATGTCCATTGCGCAAGGCGGCTTTGGCATTCGTCATCCGGAAGCCGAGAACCCGAATTCATCATGCTATGTAGCCCTTTAGCGGCGTTTTTTGAATTGATGATGTTGTGCTCAACCAATTGATCCAGAAGCCAAAGCGCTCCGTGTACTTTCAGGCCATCAGTTTGGGCTTGCTTGCGCAAGCGCCCATCTCCCGTGAGTAAGGGGTGTTTGGTTTGGTGGGCCAGTTGGTAGCAAGACACATCAGCCAATGAGCTGTTGTTATGGGCTTGCATCAAATTAAACAGTGCAGCGGTGGCTGCTGCATCTAATGTTTCAACGACCAAGCCCCGTGCAAGCAGGTGCTTGGCGTCAACGTCTTGCAGTTCATCCAGTACAAAGTCGGTGCAGCACAGTTTGAAGGGCAGGCTAAACAGCGCATCCAGCAACCCCGCATTGCGGAAGTCAATCCAGATGTTGGTGTCGCTGATGTAGACCTGCTGTGTCATCCGAGTGCGGGTAACCGATCAAGTTTGGGGTCTAGCTCGTCCAGGCGGCACTGCAAAAACTCAGCAGCGCGAGAGAGGGTAAAGAGGTCTTCGGCCAAACCGCGATAGACCAAGGATTCGAACCGAAGTGGGTGTTCGCAGGCCAACATTTCGGGTTCCTCTTTGCGCCAACCCTTGCGGCTGAACTCAATCATGGCATCCATGTAGCCCGCGTCAGTGAGCAGGCTGAGGTCTTTGAGGCGGCGCAGCGCCACTTGCATAGAGACACCGAAACGGCGCTTGGCATTCAACAGCTCAGCCAGAAACACACGCGAGCGCTGGTGGCTGCCAAAGTCTTGCAGCACACGGCTTTGCGGATACAAGAAAGCACCCGCAAACCGGTTGCAGCAGGCCTCTTTGTCTTTGTCGTTCATGTCGTCGGGCAGGGCCATGACCCAATGGCCCAGTTCATGCGCAGCAGTAAAGCGCATACGCTCACCGGGGCGTTTGCAATTCAGGGCAATCAGCACATGCTGGTTGTCGTGGGTCGCTGCGCAAGCTCCGTCAAAGTCATCAGGGCCATCCAACAGGGCCACTTTGATGCCGTTGCCTTCCAGCAGTTCGGTCAGGTGAGCAATGGCATCGTGGCCAATTTGCAGTTGCGCACGAAGTTCTTGAGCTGCCAGTTCAGCTTCTTGCATGTTGGCCACAGCCAGCGATTGAGCTGGCAAGACTTGAACGGTGGTTTCCGCGTCAAAGCAGCGTTCCAGTGCTTCGTACCGTTCAAGATGGTCGCGCATTTTTTCGGCAACTTGGCTTTGGCGCGACTGGGGCATTTTGGACAGCTTGCGAAATTCGAGCGGTGCCAGTTGGATCGACTCTGATCGGAAAAAGTATTCGGGTTTGACGTTGAGCGCTTTGGCCAATTGCAAGATGCGGGTCGAGTTGGGCTTGGCATCGCCTTTTTCGAATTTATTCAATGCCTGTTTACTGATGTCGCCCAGACTTTGAGCCAGAGCTTCAAGGCTTAATCCCCTGAGCTTGCGTGCGCGTTGGATTCGATGGTGAATCATGGCGACTCCTTGGTTGACAAAACAAAAATTATAGGCATGTTTGTCAACCCAGCCAAATGATTTATTCACAACCTTCAATGGATTTGGTTCGTGTGCGTGGCGCATGATCATTAACACTCTACTTTCAGAGATGGGTAGGCATTGAATACATTAGTGCATGAATATGAATTTGTGAATCCGAAGGGACCATGAATAAGCCGTAAAATGAAAAACATTCCCAAGGAGCGTTGCAGCTTCACACGAAGCCAGGCTTGGGTCTTTTCTCGCAACGACGCTCACCTGTTTTGCATCCCTCAGGTGAGCCCATGAAGACCCCACACACAGCCGTTCCCTCCATGAAGCTCTCAGGCTTGGAGCCTGTATTGATTGGCTCCAGCCATGCTGTGGGCGAAGAAGACCTCAGCCAAGATGTCGGTGGCGCACCCGTGCAAGCCACCTTCGTCAACATCGGCGAGCGCACCAACGTCACCGGCTCCAAGGCCTTTGCCCGCATGATCTTGAACGGCGAGTACGAGCAAGCATTGGCGGTGGCGCGTCAACAAGTGGAAAACGGCGCACAAATCATCGACATCAACATGGACGAGGCCATGCTGGACAGCCAAGCGGCCATGGTGCGTTTCTTGAACCTGATTGCGTCTGAGCCCGACATCGCCCGTGTGCCGATCATGATCGACAGCTCCAAGTGGAGTGTGATTGAGGCGGGCCTGCGCTGCATCCAAGGCAAGGGCATCGTGAATTCCATCAGCATGAAAGAAGGCCTGGACGAATTCAAGCGCCAAGCCAAGCTGATTCGCCGCTACGGCGCGGCCGCGGTGGTCATGGCCTTCGATGAACAAGGCCAAGCCGACACTTACCAACGCAAGGTGGAGATTTGCGAACGCGCTTACCG
>CAIUZV010000384.1 GCA_903903735.1 uncultured beta proteobacterium
GACTGTCCTTGCACAGCGCCCGGTTTTTTATATGACCTGAACGGGAATCGCCATGTCGACCGAGATCACCACACCGCCTCTGCCTATTGTCTCTCGCCTGCTCAAGCCGATAGAGTTCGCCAGCGCGTTGCTCTTGGTTGTCATTGTGGTGATGTTGCTGGTCGGAGTCGTTGCGCGTTATGTCTTTTCTATACCGATCGTTTGGATCGATGAAGTCGTTTCGCTTTCTTTCTTGTGGCTCGCCATGTTGGGAACCGCGATAGCGATGCACCGCAACGAGCACTTACGGCTCACCTTGTTTTTAGAAATGATGCCCGAGCGCATCCGGGGTTTTGTGCATGCGCTCGCGTTGGTTGCGATTGCGGCCTTTCTCATCGCCCTCATCCATCCGGCGATCATCTACGCAGAGGATGAATGGTTTGTAAAAACTCCCGCCCTTAATCTTCCCAACACTTACCGGGTCTCTGCGCTTGCCTTTGGCATTTTGGCGATGTTGGGAGTGCTAGCTGTGTACGCGAGCCACACCGTGAGCAAGGCAAACCTGTTAGGCGCGAGCGTGGTCGTGGCCGCTTTTGCTGCCGCTTGCTGGTTCGGATCAGACTTTCTGACGAGTCTAGGCCTCTACAACATTATGATTTTTTTAGTTGTACTGGTCGCCCTATGCCTCGTTGCGGGTGTGCCCATCGCGTTCTGC
Organism: uncultured beta proteobacterium; assembly: GCA_903903735.1. Lineage (GTDB taxonomy): Bacteria > Pseudomonadota > Gammaproteobacteria > Burkholderiales > Burkholderiaceae_B > Zwartia. The sequence goes on from CAIUZV010000384.1 coordinate 695, forward strand.
TTTGGGTTGGGTGCCTTAAGCTATCTTGGCTTCACAACCACCGTGCCTTTGATGGTGATCATTGGGCGGATGGACGAAGGAATGTCGAGCCTAATACTCGTGTCGGTACCAATCTTTGTCTTGCTCGGTTGTGTGCTGGATGCCACGGGGATGGGAAAGGCTATTGTTGATTTTCTGGCCTCACTGCTCGGTCATATTAAAGCCGGCATGTCCTACGTGCTTCTCGGATCGCTCTTTATTGTTTCTGGCATTTCAGGCTCTAAAGTATCCGATATGGCGACGATTGCGCCTGCATTGTTTCCTGAGATGAAACGTCGTGGTCACAAACCGAAGGAGATGATTGCGCTACTTGCGACAGGTGCCGCCATGGCGGACACCGTACCTCCAAGCATTGTCTTGATTGTGCTGGGTTCCGTCGCCGGCGTATCCATTGCAGGCTTATTCCAAAGCGGCGTTGTCATCGCAGCGGTATTGCTGGTGGCATTAGCCTTATTAGCACGCTGGAAAGCCCGCCATGAAATAATGGATAACGTACGTCGTGCGAGCTGGCCTGTGATCGGCCGGGCGCTGATGATCGCCGGACCCGCACTGGTACTTCCGTTTCTAATTCGCAGTGCGGTTGGCGGAGGCGTCGCGACAGCGACGGAAGTGTCAACGATTGCAGTGCTATACGCCATGATCATCGGCCAGGTCCTCTATGGCGGTATCGGTTGGCGTAAGGTCTACGCCATGTTGGTTGAAACCGCAGCATTAAGCGGTGCCATTCTCTTAATACTCGGCACCGCTTCGGCGATGGCCTGGGCCATCACACAGAGTGGCGTAGTGCAAAGTCTATCCACCTTCCTGACGACCTTGCCGGGAGGGATTTTCGGCTTTATGGTCATCACGATTCTTGTCTTCCTTATTCTGGGCTGTTTGCTAGAAGGTCTGCCAGCAATCTTGATTCTCGCACCCATCATGTTCCCCATTGCGAAGAAACTTGGTATCCATGACATCCACTACTCGATGGTGGTGGTCACAGCGATGAATATTGGGCTGATGATGCCACCCATTGGTGTAGGCTTTTATGTGGCTTGTCGCATTGGAAACACCTCA
>CAIUZV010000385.1 GCA_903903735.1 uncultured beta proteobacterium
CTACGACCCACATACGGGGTATTTTCGGGATGTTTGTTGTCATACGGACATGCATGATCTCGGCAGTCATGTCGTGTGTGCCATCGTGACAGAGGAGTTTTTGGAGTTTTCACGCAGCCGCGGTAATGACTTATCGACGCCGCGACCCGAGTACCGTTTTGCTGGCCTGGAGGACGGTGATCGCTGGTGCTTATGTGCGCTGCGCTGGAAAGAGGCGCTTGCGGCGGGCGTCGCGCCTGCTGTGGTGCTTGAGAGCACGCACGCACGCGCGTTGGAATTTGTGACGCTCGAGCAGTTACAGGAATACGCCTTCACCGGTTAGCGCTTGGTCTCGAACTACCATGTAATCGGTTGCCCAGCGTAGTCGACAAAGTGTGCGCCACTTAGTGGCTCCAACGCGTCGATGCTCTTGAGTAGACCTGATACCGACTCTGCTGCCGAGATCGTGTGCGAAGCAGACGCAAACGGTTGTGACAAGGGCGAGGCGACAGTCCCGGGTTGAAGCGCCACGATGACCGCTTGTTTGTTTTTTCGCGCGAACTCGATCCCCGCGGTTTGCAGCATCATGTTGAGCGCGGCTTTCGATGCCCGATACCCATACCAGCCGCCCTTTTGGTTGTCGCTGATGCTGCCGACTCTCGCAGACAGCTTGGCAAAGATCGCTCTCTCGTTGCGCAGTAGTGGTAAGAAATACTTAAGCAGCAGTGCGGGTCCAATCGTATTGACTTGAAAGCTACGCAGGAGTTTGTGTGCATCGAGTGCCCCAAGATGCTTTTCAGGGCCCACGCCGTCAATCGTCAGGGCGCCCGTTGCATCGATGATGAGGGCAAAGGGGCCTTGTTCCTTGAGGGCGCTCGCTGCGGCAGCGATGCTCGCCTCGTCTTCCAGGGTAAAGCCCGGTGTGGTGCGCCGCGACAATTCTGTGACCTGTGCGCAATGACTATCCGTTTGAAGCGCAGACACGAATGCCGCGCCGATTGTCCCCGAGGCGCCGATAACCAGCGCGCGGTAGTGTGGTCCGAGAGAGTCCATGAATCAATTGAATGTCTGTAACTTATCCATCATAGAGTTATTTATCTCTTGTGCGTGGGATATAGTTAGCTGAGCTCTATCACGGCGCAGAAAAAAGTAACCGGGTCACCCAAAATCTTGAAGTCATCGATGATTTCGTCAGTCGTGTAGAGGTTTTGCCTTATTCAGAGAATGCAGCACAACATTGCGGATCGATCCGAAGCGCATTGGAGCGTCTCGGCCAACCTATTGGCGTTAACGATTTACATATTGCGGCGCAAGCGCGTAGCGCAGGGTTGATTTTGGTCTCAAACAACATTAAAGAGCTCGCGAAAGTTCCGGGGCTCTTGCTTGAGAACTGCCTCGATCCCACCCCCCCGGCAGTGTCGTGACGATACGTAACCCCTGCGGCGATTTGGATTCAAAAGAAAGCGTGCCATCGTAGAGCGTGACCAAGTCACGCACGATACTAAGCCCTAGTCCGCTTCCGGGTACAGACTCGTCTGCGCGCTCCCCGCGACTCGGCACATGCGTGTGGTCCGTCAGGGACGTGCAGCCAGGACCATCATCCTCAATCACGATGATGACATTGCCCTCTGTGTAACTGGCATGGACTGCAACCGTAGCGATGGCCCACTTAAAAGCGTTATCTAAAAGATTTCCAACGATCTCCTGCAGGTCTTGTTCTTCGCCCGCGAAGTAAATTTCATCTGTCATCACGCCCATGTTGACATGTATTGATTTATCAGCGTGTACCTTCTGCATGACGCGTGTCAGTTGCTTGAGCGTTGTACCGACTAACGTGCGGCTGTGCGGCACGCCTACATTGGCGGCAATGCGCGCCCGCTTGAGTCTCCATTGCACTTGTTGTTGCAGTTGTTTCAGTTGCTCTTCCAGCGCGGCAATAAGTGCTGCGTTATCGCTGCTGCGCAACCTCTCGGCCTGAAGCGTGTTGATCATGACTGAGATCGGGGTTTTGATCGAATGTGCAAGATCTCCCGCTTGATTGCGAGCCCGTTCGATAATTTTCCCATTTGCATCGATGACGGCATTAAAGTCGTCGATAAGCGGTTTGAGCTCTGTTGGAAATTTCCCCATGATGCGAGCATTGTCGCCTTCGCGTAGTTTTTTGAGAGACTGTTGTAGTTGGCGCAGGGGCTGAAGACCAAAGGCGACCTGCGCCACGGCTGCGAGAACAAGGCTAATAAAAAGGACTCCAACAAACAGTGCGAGCGAGCGCTGCCAAGTTTGGATCGCTCGTGCTAACTCTTCCGTTTCAGAGCCAACAATCACTCTTAATTGTTTGTTCGCAGAGTCGGGAAGCGTGAGACTTTGCTCAGCGACCATTAAGGGCTGTGCCGCGGGCCCTGTGACTGAATGAAAATGGATTTCACTGTTCTTGAGCACGTCGTTGGCCACATTAAGCTTTGTATCCCACAAAGAACGTGACTTAAGCAAAGTGGCTCCGCCGCCATCGTTGATTTGCCAATAGAGTCCTGATTCAGGTCGCGTGAACCGAGGGTCTCCGCCTGTTCCTTGGACAGTTGGATTGCCCTCAGTGTCGAGCTCGAGTGAGGCGACGATCTGATACAAGTAAGATTGCAGGCGCTGTTCGAACTGACGTGTGGCTTGGTCTGTAAACAGTCCGTCTAACGCAAAGGTCGTCAGTCCTAGTGCGATAGCAATCCAAAGAGCTGTCCCGCTAAAGAGGCGCAGCATGAGTGAGCCACGCCAGCCACGAAACAACGGTTTTTCCCCCATCAGCAATCAACCTTGCTCATGCGGTAGCCCATTCCGCGAACCGTCTGTATCAATCCTTCTGGCAGTTTTTTGCGTAAGCGACCAATCATGACTTCAATCGTGTTCGAGTCCCGATCAAAATCTTGCGCATAGATATGTTCCGTCAGGTCAGTCCGTGACACCACCTCATCAAGATGATGCATCAGGTATGACAAGATCTTGAATTCATGGCTCGTTAGCGAAATCACTTCATTCTCGCAAGATACCCGGCTGGTACGCGTATCAAGTTCTAGCTTGCCGCAGCGCAGCGTAGCGTCGGCCACACCACTTGCTCGACGAATCAGTGCACGCACGCGAGCGAGCAACTCCTGCAGATGAAATGGTTTGGTGACATAGTCATCAGCCCCAGCATCAATGCCCGAGACCTTGTCGTGCCAGTCATCACGCGCCGTCAGAATAAGCACGGGCATGGTGCGTTGCTCAGCACGCCACTTACGCAATACCGAAATGCCATCCATGAGCGGCAGGCCCACGTCCAGGATCACAGCATCGTATTCTTGTTCCTGGCCGAGGTACAGAGCCTCGCGTCCGTCCGAGGCAATATCGACCGCATAGCCATTTGCCGAGAGGGCTTCAACCAGCTGACGCTGTAAGGCCAAATCGTCCTCTACAACTAATAGGCGCATCGCTTAGCGTTCCTTGTCAGAGATGATTGCACCCGTTTTGGCATCGACTTTTATTTTTTGTAAACGGCCGCCGGTTTTGAGGATTTTAAGCTCATACATCCACACGCCCTTTTTTTGTTCAAGCTCTACGTCGAGCACTTGTCCAGGGTGTGACGACTCAAGGCGTTCAAGAATCTTTCGCAAAGACAAGATTTCGCCAGATTCGACCGCTTGAGTCGCGCGCTGATGGTCGCCCGAGCTCGCTGCCGCCGGCAAAAGGGGGGAAGTCGCCGCTATCCAGAGCGCGGTCATCGCAAGCCCTCGGCGGATCTTGGTTCTTGTGGCGTTGTTCATCTTAGATTGTCGAAGTTGCGCATGGCGCTATTGTGCCTTGAGCAAGATGAACGGAATATGAACGAATGGTTCAGTAAAGGTACACCAGTGATGATTCATCATGACTCCATGGAAAAACTATTTAGGAGTCATTGCATGTTCAAGCGTATC
>CAIUZV010000386.1 GCA_903903735.1 uncultured beta proteobacterium
ATCGGCGTCACTTCCCACAGCAATCGCACCTTTACGCGGAAACAGTCCATATGTTCGGGCGTGATTCGTCGAGCACAGTGCAACGAAGCGTTCGATCGGCATGCGGCCTGTCAATACGCCCTCAGAAAATAGAAGCGCCATCCTGAGCTCAAGACCTGGCAAACCGTTCGCCATTTCGGTAAAAATAGTTTGCTCGCCACGCGGGATCTTGCCGCTTTCATCAAACTTATACGGCGCGTGATCAGACGAGTACAGCTGAAGCGTACCATCTAACAAACTGTCCCACACCGCTTTTTGCGAGATAGGATCACGCGGTGGTGGACTACAGCAATATTTTGCGCCCTCGACTCCAGGCAGATCGAGATCCTCAGCGGTCAGAAAAAGGTATTGCGGGCAACTTTCAGCCAAGATATTGAGACCTAAGGCTTGTGCACCATGAATGATTCTTAATGGCTCAATACCCGATACATGCACGATCAAAATAGGCACATCCATCAGCGCGGCCAAACTCACTGCGCGATTGGTGGCCTCTGCCTCAGCGATTGGATCATGCGACACCCCATGAAACTTTGGCGAGGTATGACCAAAGCTCAGTAATTTTCGGGTCAACCAACGAATCATGTCATCGTTTTCGGCATGAATCATTACCAACGCGCCCTCGGCGTCCGCTAACTCCAGAATATCCAGAATTTGTTCGTCTGTGAGTTTTAAGACCTCATACGTCATGAAGACTTTGAACGAGGTGATTCCACTGCGAATGGCTGCAGGCAAATGGCTGCTGAGCGTGTCGGGGTTGGGGTCGGTAACAATCAAGTGCAAAGCGTAATCAATGACCGCGCGTTGCATTGCCAACGCTTTGTAGTCAGAGATCACCGTTGGCAAGTGATCTTTACGGTGCTGGACAGCAAAAGGAATAATCGTTGTCGTGCCACCGAATACCGCAGAAGTTGTCGCGCTGAGAAAATCGTCCGCTACACGCATACCCATCGGCGAGCGCTCATCTACATGGCAATGGCTATCGATACCACCTGGCAAAATCCATAAGCCCCTCGCGTCGATATCGGCAGCCGCCGCCGGTAACCGATCAGCGATGATGGCAATCTTTCCATCTTTAATGCCGATATCCGCGTAATAGGTCGTATTGGCGTCTGATATGCGCCCATTACGTACTGTTAAATCAAGTTCACTCATGATGGTGCTTAAATAGAGGGTGGTTTTGTAGCCTCTATTATGCCGCTACTCACACGGTATTCCCACAGAGATTCCTGCGCGTAGACTGTGGCGATATGATTACGACTATTGCGCTCAATCAACTTACGACAGATGGGCTCGAGGGTCTGTGATGAATCCCGTCAGCGCACTCGCCGCAACCGTTGCAGGAGAGCCTAGATAAACCGAGGCATCGCGATGTCCCATTCTGCCGAGAAAGTTTCGGCTCGAAGACGAGATACAGACTTCCCCCTCCGCCAATACTCCCTGATGCATTCCAGCGCATGCGCCACATCCTGGAGTGGTCACCGAAGCGCCAGCGTTGACCAAAATTTCAAGCACCCCAGAAGTAAGCGCCTGCATGTAAACCTGCCTAGACGCTGGAGTCACGACAAGTCGGACATCCGATGCGATCTTCTTACCCTTTAAGATGGAGGCTGCAATCTCAAAATCTTCAAAGCGGCCGTTCGTACACGTTCCTATAAAAGCTTGATTAATGCGCACCGAGCTAAAGTTGCCAACTGGATACACGTTATCCACTTTGTTTGGTGCTGATACCAATGGC
>CAIUZV010000387.1 GCA_903903735.1 uncultured beta proteobacterium
CTTTCTCTCTAGTTCGAACCGGCTATGCTCGCGCCTAGACAGCAACCCAACAGCTCGGGCCTTGAGGGAAAGACCCGAGCCTTGCTTAGATGTCATCCTCGCTATCGGGCTCGGCTGCCGCTAATTTTGTTGCCTTGCTCGCACTGGCTTTTGCTGTGGCAGCCGCCGCAGTACCAACCACAGGAGCACGGGCTACAACGCCTAGTTTTTCTCGTACCCGATTTTCAATGTCAATGGCCATGGCGGGATGCTCTCGCAAATACTCACGCACGTTATCCTTGCCCTGACCAATACGCTCACCGCTGTAGCTAAACCAAGCACCTGCTTTGTCAACGATGCCGGCGGTCACGCCGAGATCAATGATCTCACCTTCACGTGAGATACCCGCGCCATACATGATGTCAAACTCGGCCTGTTTGAAAGGCGGCGCAATTTTATTCTTCACAACTTTGACGCGTGTTTCGTTACCTACGACTTCATCGCCCTTTTTAATTGCACCAATGCGCCGGATGTCTAAGCGAACTGAGGCGTAAAACTTCAAGGCATTGCCACCCGTCGTCGTCTCTGGGTTACCGAACATCACACCAATTTTCATACGAATCTGGTTAATAAAAATAACCATGCAGTTTGTTCGCTTGATACTGGCGGTGAGTTTGCGCAACGCTTGGCTCATCAGGCGGGCCTGCAGCCCGGGCAGAGAGTCACCCATTTCCCCTTCGATCTCGGCCCTTGGGACCAGGGCGGCGACCGAGTCGATCACGATCAGATCGACAGAGCTCGAGCGTACTAAGGCGTCTGTGATCTCAAGCGCTTGTTCGCCCGTGTCGGGCTGAGAAATCAGCAGATCCGTCAAATTGACACCCAGCTTGGAGGCATATTGCACATCCAAGGCATGCTCGGCATCGATAAAGGCGCATGTCCCCCCTACTTTTTGCATCTCAGCAATCACCTGTAGGGTGAGCGTGGTCTTACCAGATGATTCCGGACCGTAAATCTCAATCACCCTGCCTCTTGGCAAGCCGCCGACCCCTAAGGCGATATCCAACCCCAGCGAGCCAGTCGAAACAACCTGTATGTCGTGCTCAACCTGATTGTCACCGTAGCGCATGATCGAGCCTTTGCCGAACTGCTTCTCAATTTGAGACAATGCGGCAGCAAGAGCCTTACCTTTCTCTGCGGAGCCGGGCTTCAGTGATTTTTCGTCCATGTCTGGATCCTTGGTGGTGGTTATTACACGTTTGACAAGCAACAACTTGTAAAGTGCTTTACTGTTGCTTGAGTAAAATTATTACATTGGATTGTACTGTATATAAAAACAGTGTCAAGACATATCCTTGCGAACAAAAACTAAGTGTTTACCCTTAGTTAATACGATCTATCGCCGTTTGAATCAGGCGCCGTGCAAGAATATTCACACGAAATTAGGTTCCAACAGTCAAAAAAATCCAATGAGAATCTTAATTGCCGAAGATGACAGCATACTGACCGATGGTTTGACGCGTTCTTTGCGCCAAAACGGTTATGCCGTGGATGCTGTGAGCGACGGGGTCGCCGCAGACTCAGCACTGTCGTCTCAAGAGTTCGACTTATTGATACTGGATTTGGGGCTCCCTCGCATGCCAGGCATCGAGGTGCTGACTAGGCTGCGCGCGCGCAACTCGCATCTCCCGGTTTTAATTCTGACGGCGGCTGACAGCGTCGAAGAACGCGTCAGAGGTCTCGATCGCGGGGCCGATGACTACATGGCTAAACCCTTTTCGTTATCCGAATTAGAGGCGCGGGTGCGTGCGCTCACCCGACGCGGCGCCGGCGGCGGTGGGACCATTCTTAAGCATGGTCGCTTAGAGTTCGATCAAACGGGTCGCGTCGCCTCAGTCGATCAACACGCGCTCGAGCTCTCTGCACGTGAGGTGAGTTTGCTCGAAATCCTCCTGACGCGCACCGGTCGGATGGTCAGTAAATCTCAGATCGTTGACCACCTTTGTGAATGGGGCGACGAAGTGAGCTCAAATGCTATTGAAGTCTACGTACACCGCCTGCGAAAAAAACTCGAGCCCAGCGGCGTTAAGATCGCCACAGTCCGAGGGCTCGGCTACTGCCTCGAGCGCGACTCGACCTCGGCGTGACAACCCAATCCCCAAGCGGAAATCCCCAAGCGCTGGAAGTGCTTCGGGCAAAAGCAGATACAACGGGTGTTGCCCCAGCGCGTCGGTCTCTCCTGAGCGAAATACTAGATTGGATGTTGGCGCCATTATTTTTGCTCTGGCCCATGAGCATTGCGATCACGTACGTTGTGGCACAAAATCTTGCGAATACGCCGTACGACCACACACTAGCCAACGCACTACAAGTGCTTGAACAACAGATCGAAGCCGATAATGGGCTCGTCTCACTGAGGATGTCGACCTCCGCGCGACTCGCCCTCCGCACGCGGGAAAAAGACGGGATTTTTTGGAAAGCACTGAACCCCAACCGCGAGTTAATTGGCGGAGATGGCGAATTACCGACACCCGAACGCACAGCAACGACGCACACGAACACGGTGTATTACGCCACGCAAACACTGCAGGACTTTGAGATTCGCCTCGCGTATGTGTGGACAGACTTGAGTACCCGAAGCACTGCACCCATACTGCTCGTTGCCGCCGAATCGATGGATCGCCGCATCGAGCTTGCCAACAACATTATTAAAGGCGTGATCATTCCGCAGTTCGTTGTACTGCCCATTGCTGTGCTGCTTGTCTGGTTTGGCTTGTCGCGCGGCATTGCGCCACTCGGTGCACTACAACAGCGCCTTAGAGCACGCAGACCGGATGATTTTTCGCCTATCGACGTGCGAGTTGCCCCGAGCGAAATCGGTCCGCTTATCATCGCCATGAACGAACTGTTAACGCGCTTGGACTCAACAATGCTCACGCAACGTCGCTTCGTTGCAGACGCTGCCCATCAATTAAAGACCCCGTTGGCCGGACTACGCACGCAGGCCGAGCTCGCGATGCGCAACACGCCTCCAGGTGAAACACAGGCCAGTCTCGAACAAATCATTGCGGGGACCTCTCGCGCTACGCGCCTCGTGAATCAACTATTGCTGATGGCCAATGCAGAGAACCCCAACTCGATCGCCATGCCGCCGATCAATATCGCTGAGCTCGCCCGGGAGCAAACACTCGGCTGGGTCGACATCGCCATACAAAAAGGCATAGACCTCGGCTTTGAAGGAACGGACGCGGCGATCATGCTCCGCGGTCAACGTCTCCTTCTTGGCGAGGCGATCAACAATCTGATCGACAATGCGATTCGATATACCCCTGCGCCTGGGCGCATTACCGTCAGCATTACCACCCAACGCCGTCAGGTCATACTGGCTGTGGAAGACTCTGGGCCTGGGATCCCTGTCGAGGAGCGCGAGCGTGTATTTGATCGCTTCTATCGCGTACTCGGCTCCACAGCCGAAGGCAGCGGCTTGGGCTTAGCGATAGTGCGAGAAATTGCGATCCGGCATCACGCAAAAATTGTCATCACGGAATCGCAGCAAAAGCCGCCTTACGATCGCGGTGCGAGAATTGAAATCCACTTTCTTTCCTTGTCCTAGCGGAATCGCGATCGGTTGGGCCACATATTTGCTGCACCGCAAAAAATTGATGCACTGCACACTCATCACAATCGGCTCAGAAGTTTCTCGACCGGCTGAGGTTTGTCAGATACCTGTCAGTTCCCGCTTTTAAAGTACGGCAATTAAACAAACAACATAAAATGCCTCGCCACGGTTTGATGGAAAATTTTATGGACGGAGACTTGGTTTGCTGCTTTTTTTGAACGCCGCGCAATTGTTGTTATACATCGGCATTCTGGCACTGCTTGGGCAGGGTTTGCTCTTTATTCTTGCTGGTGCGAAGCGCGACACCAATATGTTTTATCAGCTGTTCATCATCGTCAATAAGCCCTGGACCTATCTCGCAGCGCTTATTGCTCCAAAGCAAATCGCAAAGAGACACCACCCTTTTGTTGCGTTCTGTATGGTGGCCGTACTGTATTTAGCGGTGACTGTCGCAAAAATTGAACACTGCGTATCCGTTGGGATGGCGAGCTGCAAATGAAATTTAGTTTCGATTGGACGTTGCGCAAATGGCAAGCGATTCTCTGGATCGTTGTAGGACAGCGCACTCGGGCGATCACGGTCTTTCAAGACATGTTGCGGGTCTATCCCCACGACAGCTACGCGTTGGGCAGCTTGGCGCATCTCAAAGCCGAGCTTGGCGATAAGCAAGGCGCCATCGCAGTCTACGAAGTGCTCGTCAAGCAGCCTGAGGCTCCGGCCTACGCCTGGTTTAACTTGGGGTTCTTGCAGCAGGAACTGGAACACCCCCTCGAGGCGGAGACTGCGTTTCGTCGCGCCTTGTCGCTCAATGATCAACTTGATCAAGCATGGTATGGCCTTGGGCTGGCTCTCATTCAACAGGGACGACTCGACGAGGCCGTTGCGGCTTTAGAACGCAACACCCAATTGCAGCCCATGAGTCCCTACGCATGGTACCAACTCGGTCGTGTCCATATGGATCGGCAGGCGCCAGATGAAACAACAAAAATTATTAAGCATTTGAAAGGTTTTGAACCTAAGTTTGCCGCTCAACTCGCACGAGAGACTGGTTTGGCCGTTTAAAGTTTTGTTTCAGATGAAGTATCGACTTACAAGTTTTTTTAGTATGGATGCAGTTCCGTTATACGCAGTCACGCAGTATCTGTTTTATTTACGTTCTTTTTTGTATGACCAAGTGTTACCAATGGACCCAGGGGGACCTGGCCCGAAACGATGAGGAGGCATTATTGTGCAACTAACCGAAAAACATCGGACTTAC
>CAIUZV010000388.1 GCA_903903735.1 uncultured beta proteobacterium
GCCTTGGTTTGGAGGCGTGCCCGAGCGGCTGAAGGGGCTCCCCTGCTAAGGGAGTATGTGAGCTAAAACTTGCATCCAGGGTTCGAATCCCTGCGCCTCCGCCAGCCATGTAGTAAATAAGCGCCTCTCGGGGTGCTTTTTGCTTCTACCCACCGTATCCCCATCTCCATAAATCGACGGCTTCGCTGTGTAAACCTATGCACTGTATTTTGCTCAAACGATGCTGTTCGGGCGTTAAAAAGCCACCCGAAGGTGGCTAGTACCCGAGTGGGCATGGGTTATCGGTTAACAATAGTTAACACTTGAAGGGTCACCCACAATAGTAGTTCCAAGCAACACTGTACTTCCCTCCCTGCACACCACCGGCAGCCAGTTCCAGTGCATCATCAGAGACATCCTGTACAACTTCATCAAGTTCAATGTTCATAGCAGACTCCAAGGTTGTAGGTTACCGGTGCAGCAGGAGCTAGCAGTGGTAAGGCCAGCCAAGGTTTGTCCCAGCGCCCCCCTGCGTACCACCCGCAGCCTGCTCCAGTGCATCATCAGAGACAGCCATCAAAACAACTTCATCCAGTTCAATGTTCATATCAGACTCCAAGGTTGAGAACCCACGCCTAAGTGGATATGTATTTCAAGTTAACAATCGTAAATAATGACATTTTGTGCATTTTGACAATGCATTACCCTTGTAGCTTAGCTATTTGACTGTTGTCAATAAATAATTGCACTATTTGTGCGCTATTGCGAGAATTGGCTAAACCTCCTGACTCACCCGTAAAAACTTAGATACTTGAGCCACAGGCTAGTCATTCGCATCTAACTATTCCCACATCAAAACATTAGGCAAGCGTGGATCTAATTTTCTTAATATGGTGTAGCCCACGCCAGATAATCCACGAAACAAACCAAGATTAAAACGTGTGTCACCGGCATTCCACAGGTAGTCGCCATGCTCATGACGATTTGCAATGATTTGTGCGAGGCGTTGATCTGACAATTGCCCAAGACTCGGTTGATTCAAAAATTTTCCTGCTTCTGTTAAGAGCTCAATCGTACCGAGTGTGCCGCAACAGAGCGTATCAACACGCTGTGGCCATTGGGTCCTTGAGTTTTGCACTGCATGATTGATGTCATTGCTGGTCGCTTCTGACTGAGCCTGACCAACACGATGACTGGCAATACGGGCAAGTCCAATTCCTATTGCGCCGTGACACCATTGACTCAGCCACGCGACTCCGTCTTCGACGCTACGTAAATCAGGCCAATTGAATAAGTCTGCTTGATAACAGCGAGCTTCGTAAGCCAAACACTCTTGTGCTGCCTGTGCAAAGTCATCACGATGACTGGCTATTGCTAAGCTTGATAACGCATGGGCAAACCCTGCTGCGCCATGAGAGAAACCCGTCAAGGGTGCCTCACTCATACCTGGGGCGATCCAACTACGCTGACCCGTCTCACCGTGTCGGGGCTGCCGTAACAAATGTTCACCGCAAGCAATTGCTTTTGCCAAGACGTTCTCTGACTGGGTTCTGCGATAAAGCGCCAATAATCCTAGAATGCCGCCCGCACTGCCTGCAATGACATCCAATGAACGATCGGCAGAGATCAATTCGTTTGAAAAAAAATTGGATAATGTCAGGGCCTCTTGCAATAGTGTTGGTTCCGCCATTAGCTCAGAAATTACTGTCAGTGCGTACACAACGGACCCAAGTCCGCTCGCACCTCCGACTCCTAAGTTTCTCGCCCAACGCGGTGCGGAAGGTTGTGCTATTTGAGCTCGAGTCGATGCAAGCGCTTTAAACGCAAGTTCACGACTGACTGGATCATCTGCGAGGCGAGCATGCGCAGCCAGAAACAAAGCGATGCCGGTGGTGCCGTTGTAAAGATCGGATCCAATGGTAACGAGTTGGCCGACTTCTGATCCCCCGAGCCAGTCAAGTCCGACCCAAGCAGCACTTTTTTCTTTGATCGTGCCATGCTGGCCAATTGCGGTAGCGATTTGTGCAGCCTCTGATGCCAAGGACTCTCGATCTAAACTTGGCACGGATTGCTTGAGCTTACGTTGGAATAAATATTTTTCTTTCACATCATAATCGGAGCGTGACACGAAACTTGTGCTGACCTGAATGATCTCGACCTGACGCTTAATCTGTTTTGTAGACCATTCAGAAAAACGTTGCTTGGCTCTTTGAAGTCCCGGTATTGCACCTGTTTGCGTTCGGTGTCCTGTGATGGAAAAAACTGAATCTTCGTTACTTGGCGAAACAAAGTGTGGCACGTTCAAATGTACTAGAGCAAGACGCTCCGCCTCTTGTAGCGGCCACAGCAAGTCTTCTCCCGCATCCCAATCAGCGAGCCTCGATAAAAACTCGGCTTGTGCGCTCCATATCACACCATCCGCCATGCTACGGTGATCTTTCAGTCGCTGTAACAGCATGTAGTAGAACCGTGTATTTCGAATCACCTTACGGACAGGAAGCTTGTCAAAGGGGCTGAGTAAATGCTCTACGCCCACCTCATCACGTTGTTTGAGTAAAAAGTGGGAGTACTGCTCAAAGCCTTCGATGAAGGCTGGCAAATAATCACCTAACTGAGCATACTGGCCTTTAATGTGGGGAATGTTGGGTGTATCCGTTGCGTCATTCGGAACTTGCATCCAGCGCATCGCATCTGTGTTGACATTTTTCCATACGCCGATGGCTGCACTACTTTTAACTGCGTTGAGTCCTCCAGCATCAAAAATCTTGTTATTGGGGCTCTTTGCATAGGACGGCAACATCCCAACCATCAAAACTGAATTCAAAACTTCTCGGTTGGCCTCAATGAGAGCTGCGGTTTCCGGCGTTGCCTGTTCAGCCTCAGGCAGGGAGGCCTGCAAAATCATTTCTAAATCAATGGGAACTGGGTGCGCACCCTGAGCGAGGATGTTCTCAAAATGCATATCAGTGCTGGCAAACAAATGAAATACAGCCAACCACGCACCAGCGCGGCGATAGAACACCTCAATATCCTGTTCGGACTCACACGAAGTGTGTTCGATAAACTCGGTCCAACCGTATTCGGAACGGGCGAGGGTCTTAACAGGCTTGAGCGCGACGGGAGGCGAGTTTGCGTTGAAGCGCTCGATCAGATCGTGCCAAGCAACATCTAAGCGCAAGTCTTTAGGTTTATAGACAAGCTTCGTTTGATCCTCAAAGGTAAGGATTTGCACCGAGTGGCCGAAGTTGTGCGGATCGGATAAATCGCCGCCAATCGCCTGCACTTTGACATCGAGTCCAGAGTGCGTGATGATTCCTCTAATTTCTGTCATGTCAGCATGCAGACGAGTGATCAGCTCAGTCGTGGTGTCAATCCACTGCCTGACGATCGTAGCCGTTAGGCGCAGTAAGACAGGTTTTTCTGCGAAGAGCGATGCTAGCTCAGTGGTCCTCAGATTCTCAACCAACTGATCAACTTGATCTGTACCTTGCGTCGCACTTGAAGCGGGTAATTTGCCATCTGGGCTATTTTTTTTTAAGATTTCCACAAACTTGCTGTACAGCAACGGCGCAAACAGATCAGTGAGCAGTTTTAACAGCCCAATACGGAGATTTAATCTGGCCAAATCATTAAACAAGGCAAGCGCTTGCGGCGTTGTTTTGTTGATCACGTTGATTTCTGCGCGCTCTACCAACGCATAAAACAGCTTCTCAAATGGTCGAGGCTCTGTGCCATCTGCTACAAAAAGTTGGCTGCTTCCAAAGTCACTGGTTAATGCCTGGTACGTCCATTGAGCATCGATAAACCATGCGGGCTTCGGTGCATCTGGCACATATGTGACGTCAGCGAGTCGGGATAAGATCTGATCAATAGAAAACTTATCCCGACTGATACGTTGAAAGAATAAGCCCCAATCTCCGCTTGACGCAGAGCGACACCACGCAGCAAGTCTTAATGCCGCACGATCCGTGCTGTCTTTCTGACCGAGCCGAGGCGCATAGTGAGGCCCCAGTAATTCGTCAATGGTTGCTGCCTTTATAAGTATGCGCTGAGCATCAAAGGTCATTCCTGTTCCCCTGGGTTTGACGAATGAGCACCTCTCAAGCCCTAACTACGCCATAGGCAATGTGAGCAAATGGAGTCCAAGCAACGAAACCGACCACCACGGTAGCGAGGGTCATCGCGCCTGAGGGTTTCTGTTTTGAGTGAGAGGTGGCTGAATCTAATCGTCTCATTCTACAAGAGGCGAGATCCAAAATGCCCCAGAGCAGGACGCCACCAAATAAGAGGATGCCCGCCAGACTACCAATCGTGGTGAGATGACAGAGCGCCCAAACAATGACTCCTACAAGCATTGGATCTTTAAGTTTGGCTTTAATGGCATTATTTGGAATGTAGGCTGCCGCGACCAAAATGAGTGAGACAAGGCTGAAGTACACGGTGATGTGCCAAGCCCAGGGTGGGGGTGTCCAGATCGTGATGGGTTGCGGTCTTGCTTCTAGGTAACCAACAGTGATCAGTGCCAAGCCAGCGATCGAAATCAAGGAATAAATTATTTTCCAGGTGACAACACCAAATTTTTTGACCTGTGTATTTCGCCAGTCGTGGGCAACGATACTGACTGAGTGGATCCCTAAAAAAAGGATTAATCCAAAGATGAGCGTGGTCATAACGTTCCCTTAAATAGATGACGAGGCAAATGTCATAATAAACAACTGTTTAATATGATACCTGACCTTGTGGTAGTTAAGGTTCGTCTACCCAGTGTGATGTATTAGCTGACCAAGCTAACGATTTTGCCCACCAAACCGTTCTTTGGTAGGTCCGGCAATTGATCAAACGGGATCTTAGAAATTTCGTCAGCTCTTTTGGTATCTACCCCTAAACTCAGTAGTAAGGTGTAAATGATCTCGGTCTCATATCCTTCTGTATGCTTCGAATTGAGTGCGTCTTGAACCCCAACTCTTAGGGCGCTGATCACGAGATTGACACCGATCTCAACAGGCATATCTGTGAAGTAGCCTTGTTCAATACCCGCTACGATATCGTTTTGAATGTCCTTATAGCCTTTGTATCGGGCATCGCCAAACGGCCACTCAGTTTTCAACATTAGCCTACCCAACAAGGGCACGCTGGTCATCATACGGATGCCAATTCTAGTTTTAGTCGCCGTGCGTAAGGCGATGTCAGAAATTGTAGAGCCAACCGAGTTGACGGATTTTAGTAGCTCTGTGCCAGATTGTTTAGCACTGGCATTCAGAAAATCTTCTACGCTTCGGAAACATTTATAGAAAGATGCCCTGGACATCTCCGAATGTGCTGCGACATCTTCAACTTTTATGTCGCTCATCGGTTTCGTCGAAATCACCTTGGCGCTACTCGACACAATATGCGCGCGCGCCCATTGGCGCCGTTTTTTATCATCGGTAAAGAGGTGGTTAGTAATCTTTGCCATCGTTGATTTTCATGACACATTGACCCACAAGGGTAAGTTTGTCGAAGACTACTTATCTAACGCAGCGACCTTGCCTAGTAATCCAGTTGTTGGCAGTGCGGGGAGAGCAGGAGATGGGATTTTTAATAATTCATCAGCAGTTTTTGCATCCAGACCCAACCCAATGAGCGCTTGGTATAGCA
>CAIUZV010000389.1 GCA_903903735.1 uncultured beta proteobacterium
CGATCAACGTTACCGTTGCTGCCAGTGCTACTGCCAGCTCCAACGCTGACAACGCTTTTAATGACACCAACCTGACCAAACTGACGATTAACGGCGGTAACTCGCTGTCCACGTTTGCCAATACTGGTATCACGGCTGCGGCAACGGTGACAACCATCGATGCCAGCGCCTTTGCCGGTAAAGCCAACCTGGTCTTCGCTGACGATGGTTTGACGGCCACCCGAAACATTACAGGCGGTGCAAATACGGACACAGTAGCGGCAAGTTACTCCAACGTGGGGTCGGTACTCCTGAAGATGAGTGCCATCGAAACTCTGCTCATCACGGAAACTACGGGTGGCGCTGCAACCGATACGCTGGATCTGGGCTCGGTTACTGGTTTGACAAAGGTGACTGTGGTTGATACAGCAAACGTCGCCAACGAAATCGTTTTGACGAACTTCGACTTGACCAAGACCTCCCTTCAACTGGGTAACGCAGCTGATGCCGGTGGTGGTGGTACGGGTGTGTTTGGTATTGTGACTGTGACGGGCGCTAGCACCACGGGTGCGACCGATGCATTGACTGTCACGGTTCAAGACTTGGATGCGACCGGAACAACAACGCTGAATGCCAATGGCGTTGAAACCATCAACCTGTCGATCGCAACGGATGTGGCACAAGCGCAAACGCTGAGCGTCAGTGATGTCAACGCAACCAACAAGTTTGTAGTGAATGTGACCGGAGGCACTGCCGCACAAAGCTTCACCTTGGGCTCCGTTTCTACCAACGCAACCAGTGTGGACGCATCCACATTCATTGGTAACTTGACCTTCAGCGCAACTGCCCGCGTCGGCTCGACTGCAATGACCATCAACGGCGGTACGGGTACGGATGCGCTGAACATGAAGCACGCAAATGACGTGATCAACGGCGGCACGGGTACCGATACCTTGACCGTCGTTCAGAACGCCGTATTGGGTGGCTTCTTGATCGATTTGTCTTCCACAGTGGACCAAATCACAACCTACAACGGCAGCGCCAACAGCGCTGTGCAGAAAGGTTTTGAGAGCGTCAATCTGTCGGGCATCACTGGAACCTTCGGTGCTGATGTGACGGCTAACAGCGCAGGTTCAACCATCACAGGTACAGCTAACGCTGACGTGATCACTGGCGGTGCTGGCATTGACACGATTATGTTCGCAGCAGGTTCAGCAGGCGCAATAGCAGTTGCCAATAATGGAGTTACTGCGCGTAAGGACGCTATTACTTGGAGTTCGACAAATGACATCCTGAACTTTACGGGCTTGATGACTCAAGACAGTTACACAGAGTCCGTTGGAACGATTATTACCGTTACTAACAACGATATTGTTGTAGTGAATGCTGGCACAACAGCTGCCGGAGTAGGTTTCGCCAACAGCATTGCCGAGTTTGGAAACATGTGGTCGGCAGGCGGAGCTACAGCACTGAATACCACTGGCTCCGTGGCTACTGTTGGCGATAAAGCAATCATCATTACGGCTCAAGATGCGACTAATAGCACTGGTATCGCTAATGTCTGGTTTATCCAGGAAATTGGTGGTACCGATGGCTTTACGGCTGCAGAGGACTTCATCCAACTCATCGGCACTATCAATGTCGGCACAGCAGGTACTGCATCTACGATTACAAGTACTCTTGCGACAGGGAACTTCGTTTAAGCGAGTTGTTTTCCTGGCAGGAGAAAAGGGGGCAGATTCCTATTTTCCGGCCAAGTCCCTTAGCCATTTATTAAGCATCACGCTTTAACAAGAACCCCATCCCTCACAAGGGGGTGGGGTTTTTTAACGTCTGCGAGCTGCCGATTGCTGCACCGGCCAGCCTACCCTCGGAGTTTTCTGTGGAGTTTTTAAATCAGGTGCGCGTCAAGACCGAAACCTTGATGCAACAACTCAAGGCGGACTGCGAGCAGCCCGATCTGTGGCGAGAGCTTGCCGAGCAGATGGCGATGCTGCTGCGCCATGAGGCTGTGGTGGCCTGTGCCAATGAGGTGCTGCAACGCCGACCCGACGATGCTGAGGCACTGACCTTGAAGGGCAACGCCTTACGCGTTTGCGGCAAGCCCGACGAGGCACTGCTGTGTTACCAGCGTGTGCTGGCGTTGCGGCCCAAGAGTGCCGAAGCTTATTGCAACCTGGGGGCGGCGTACCAAACTCTGGGGCGCTACCCCGAAGCGATTGCCGCCTACGAGCAGGCGGTGAGCTTCAATCCAAGCGTGCCGGCCTTCTGGGGCAATCTGTCGGTGTCGCTCACCTATTCGCCTACGCACACTCCCGCCGATACAGTGGCCGCACTGCGGCGCTTTGATGCGCAGGTTGCCCTCCACCTGCGCGATTCCCGGCCACACACCAACGACCGCAATCCTGATCGGCGCCTTCGTGTCGGTTACGTCTCGCCCGATTTTCGCAAGCACGCGGTGGCCTACTTCGCCTTGCCGCTGGTTCAGGGGCACAGCAAAGAACAGGTGGAGGTGTTTTGCTACTACAACCACCACCAGGAAGACGAATGGACAGCCGGTTTTCGGCAAGCCGCAGATCACTGGCGCAGCTGCGTCGCCCTGAGCGATGCGCAACTGGCCGAGCATATACGCGCCGATGGCATCGATATTTTGGTGGACTTGGCCGGGCACACGCAGAACAATCGCCTGCTGACTTTCGCCCGCAAACCGGCACCGGTGCAGCTGACCTGGATGGGGTATGTAAGCACGACGGGCTTGTCTGCAATGGACTGGCGCATTACACACGCCGATGCCGACCCCGAGGGGGCTGATCTGCATTACAGCGAGAAGCTGTGGCGGCTGCCCGGGACGATGTGGTGCTACCGCCCGCTGCCCGATATGCCTGAAGTGTCTGCGCCCCCATTTGCGCGCAACGGCCACGTTACCTTCGGCAGCTTCAACCGTTATTCCAAGAACTCGCCTCTGGTGCTGCAGACTTGGGCGAACATCTTGAACTGGGTGCCAGATTCACGACTGGTCATTTGCGTACCGGAAGGCGAGATACGCCAACAAATGGCGCGATTCTTCGCCGAACGCAGCATCGAGCCGAGCCGTATCGATGCCTTTGCCAAGGTGAGCCACACTGACTTCTGGAAGCTGCACGGCGAGGTGGACATTGCCCTGGACCCGTTCCCCTTTGGGGGCGGCACCACCACCTGCGAAACCCTGTGGATGGGAGTGCCGGTGGTGACGGTGAGCGGTAAGGAGGGCAGCGATTTTGCGCCACGTTTTGCCAGCCGTATGGGTTATGCTTTTCTCAATAACATCGGTCTGCCCGAATTGGTGGCGCAAACCTTGCCGCAGTATGTGGACATCGCCGTCAGGCTAGCCCAGGACGCGCCACGCATGGCGCAACTGCGACAGAGCCTGCGCCCCCGCATGGCCGCCGCACCGCTTACCGACGAAGCCCGCTTTGTGCGGGAGATAGAGACTGCGTACCGGGCAATGTGGCAAGACTGGCTGCAAAAGAATACCAATACTTCAACTTAACATCACAAAGGGATTTTGATTATGAGCGACTGGACTTCAGGCTACGTGGCCGACATTGGCTACACCTTCGGCTACTACCAAGAACTAAACCCACAGCGCGTTAAGCTGGCGTTTTTAAATGCTGGCCTGGTTGCCCCAGAGTTCGGCACCGCCTGTGAACTAGGCTTTGGCCAAGGCTTGTCCGCCAACATGCACGCTGCTGCTTCGGTTTGTTCATGGCACGGCACAGACTTCAACCCCTCTCAAGCTGGCTTTGCTCAAGAGCTGGCAACAGTGTCTGGCGCTAATGCACACCTTTATGACGAAGCGTTTGATGAGTTTGCTAAGCGTGACATGCCTGAGTTTGACTACATCGGCTTGCATGGTATTTGGAGCTGGATATCTGACGAGAACCGCGCCGTCATCGTGGACTTCATCCGCAAGAAGCTCAAAGTGGGCGGTGTCCTTTACATCAGCTACAACACCCTGCCTGGTTGGGGAACCTTCGCGCCCATGCGCCACCTCATGACCGAACACGCTGATGTGATTGGTGCTGATGGCGTGGGTATCGTCAGCCGCATTGACGGCGCTTTGGACTTTACCGAGAAGCTGTTGGCCACCAACCCTCTGTTTGCCAGAGCCAACCCCTTGATTGCAGAGAGGATCAATAAAATCAAGGATCAAAACCGGCACTACCTGGCCCACGAGTACTTCAACCGTGACTGGCATCCCATGCACTTTGCAACGATGGCCAAGTGGATGGAGTCGGCTAAGCTGACTTACGCTTGCTCAGCCAATTACCTAGACGCTGTTGAAGCGGTGAACCTCACGCCAGAACAACAAGCCTTCTTAAAAGACATCCACGACCCGATGTTCAAGCAAACTGTTCGTGACTTCATGGTCAACCAGCAGTTCAGAAAGGACTACTGGGTCAAAGGCGCCAGACGATTAACTACGCTGGAACAAGCCCAAGCCTTAAGAGACCAGCGTTTTGTGATGACTGCGCACCGCCCCGATGTGAGCTTGAAAGTCACCGGCTCTTTGGGTGAGGCCACCATGACAGAGACAGTCTATGCGCCGGTGCTTGACTTGATGGCTGACCATAAGGTGCGAAGCATGGCGCAGATTGAGCAAGGTGTTAAAAACGCAGGTATCAGCTTTGCGCAGTTGGTTCAAACCGTGCTGGTGCTGTGTGGCAATGGAAGCTTTTGTGCTGTGCAAGACGACGCGGCCACCACAAAAGCTAAAAAGCACACCGACAAGCTCAACACCCACCTGATGCTCAAAGCCCGCAGCAGCAGTGACATCAGCTTTTTGGCCAGCCCTGTGACCGGGGGCGGCGTAGGGGTGGGCAGGTTCCATCAACTGTTTGCACTGGCCATCCAGCAGGGCAAGAAAAAGCCCGAAGACTGGGCTGTTTACGTGGATCAAATCCTCACTTCACAAGGCCAAAAGATTGTCAAAGAAGGCAAGCCGCTTGAAACGACAGCGCAGCAAGTGGCTGAACTGACAAGCCAAGCTACAGACTTTGCCAATAAGCAGCTGCCTATTTTGAAGGCGATGCAGGTGGTTTGATTAGCCCTGTTTGGGA
>CAIUZV010000390.1 GCA_903903735.1 uncultured beta proteobacterium
CACGGGGCTTGTCGGCTTGATTATCGAGCTTGTCTTGGTGCGGCGTTTGGTCGTCCGCGATCATTTGGCGCAGGTGCTGGGTACGTTCGCGATTATTCTCATTGCGAACGATGTGGTGAAAATGATTTGGGGGCCAGCCCCCGTCATGATGAGTATGCCCGCGGCACTTTCAGGCCCTGTGCATATTCTGCCTAATATGTTGTACCCAGCCTATCGTTTGTTGATCATTGCCGTCGGTCTTGCTGCAGCGCTTGGCTTATATCTGTTTGTGACGCGTACCCGGGCAGGAGTCTTAGTGCGAGCCGGCGCATCAAATAGGCAAATGGCCACGCTGATGGGGGTGCGCGTTCCTTTGTTGTTTTTGGGCGTGTTTGTTTTGGGTGCGATGTTGGCAGCTCTGGCGGGCGCCATGCTTGGTCCGGTCACTGCTATTCAGGCAGGCATGGGCGAGCAAATTTTGATTCTGGTGCTGGTGTGTATCGTGATCGGCGGTATCGGTTCGATTCGTGGTGCCTTTGTCGGTGCGTTGCTGGTGGGATTTGTAGACACGGCAGGACGCGCTTTTTTGCCGACGCTCTTGAAAACATTTTTTTCACCAGCGGTGGCCTCGAGCGTTGGCCCAACCTTGGCTGCGCTTTCAATCTATATTTTGATGGCGGTCGTACTGGTGTTTAGACCTGCCGGCTTGTTTCCGGCGCGCGGGTGAGTATGCAATCGCTTTGCGCGCGCCTACCCTGGCTATGCCTTGTGTGTTTGATTGTATTTCCGCTTGTCGCACCTGCGCTGAATCTTGATTTTTATGTTTCCTTTGTTCGACGCGTGCTTATTTTCGCACTGGCGGCGACCAGTCTGAACTTTATTCTTGGGTATGGTGGGATGGTGGCGCTTGGGCATGCAGCCTTCTTTGGCGCGGGTGCGTATGTTGCTGCAATTCTTTCGACGCAGGGGTTGCAACAGGCATGGTTGGGTTGGCCGATCGCCATGCTGGTCTCTGCGGCATTAGCCTTGATTGTCGGCGTTGTCTCGCTGCGTACGCGCGGGGTCTACTTCATTATGATCACCCTCGCGTTTGCGCAGATGGTGTTCTATTTGTTTATCTCGCTACGTCAGTATGGCGGAGAAGATGGCATTAACTTGTCGGCACCCCTGCAGCTGCCAGGACTGAATCTCGCAGACAGTACGACGTCTTACTATGTTGTGCTGGTGATTGTGGTGGGATGCCTTTGGCTAATGAATCGCGTGATTCAGGCGCGTTTTGGGCAGGCGCTACAAGGTATCCGTGAGAATGAGGCACGTATGGAAGCCTTGGGGTACCCCGTATTCAAAATCAAGTTGTTGGCGTTTGTTCTTGCTGGTGCTGCGGCCGGCTTAGCCGGCGCGCTACTCGCCAATCACAATTTATTTGTGTCTCCGAGTTTGATGCATTGGACATCATCAGCAAGCTTAATCATTATGGTGATCGTTGGTGGAGTTGGCTTGCGCTATGGCGGAGTGATTGGTGCTGCGGTGATGCTTTGGCTAGAAGAGGTGTTGCGCCTGTATACCGATTACTGGCATATGCCGCTGGGCATATTGCTGTTAGCGATCGTGTTGTTTGCACCGCGTGGACTCGCGGGCGCCTGGGCCAGTGTGGCCGCACGCTTTTCCAAGCAAGGTAGTGCGTGATGACTATTGCTTTGCAGGCCCATCATCTGACCAAGCGCTACGGCGCATTAGTCGCTTGTGATCAGGTTTCACTTTCGTTATTGTCCGGTGAAATACATGCGCTGATCGGACCAAACGGGGCAGGGAAGTCGACACTCATTCATTTGCTTTCCGGCACGATTGCACCGGACGCAGGAAAACTGCTGATGGGTGATCGTGATTTGACACGTCTTTCACCGCACGCACGCGTGCGTGCAGGGCTGTCGAGGTCTTATCAAATTACAAATATTTTTAAGCAGCTTTCGGCCATTGACAACCTAATGCTCGCTGTACAGGCACATGCTGGCAGTAGCTTTGAGTTTTGGCGGCCACGCTGCGCTGATCAAGCACTTCGAGAGACCGCGATTCAGCTGGCTGGTCAGTGCGCGATCGATCAAGAACTCTGGTCACAGCCGGCAGGTGTATTGCCGCACGGTGAGCAGCGCAAACTAGAGTTTGCGTTAGCGCTAGCGGGACAGCCCAGCGTGCTGTTGCTCGACGAGCCCATGGCCGGCATGGGTCCCGATGAGACGATTCGTTTGACAGAATTGATTGCCTCTCTGCGCGGGCAGGTTGCGATACTGCTTGTTGAGCACGATATGCAAGCGGTATTTCGCCTCGCAGATCGTATTTCAGTATTAGTCTATGGACGTGTGATTGCGACTGGGACTCCTGAAGAGATCCGTGCGAATACAGCGGTGCGACAAGCCTACCTTGGTGAGGAGGCGGCGTGATGTTGTCTGTACAGAATATTCACAGTGGGTATGGTCTGAGTCAGGTGCTGTTCGATGTGTCGCTTGAGATCGGTGCGGGCGAGGTAGTGGCCGTCTTGGGACGTAACGGCATGGGTAAGTCGACGCTTGTAAGAACAATTTTTGGTCAACTGCCCCTGCAAGCAGGGCGATTGAGTTTTGGAGGCGAGGATATTTCGGGGTGGACGCCAGATCGTATTGCACGACTTGGTTTGGCAATCGTGCCCGAGGGGCGACAGTGTTTTCCCAACCTTTCAGTACGAGAGCATCTCACCGCCTTCGCCGCACGGCGTAATGCTGTTGCGAATCAACACTGGGATCTTGAGCGCGTTTTTGAGATGTTTCCACGTTTGCGCGAGCGGCAGAACAATATGGGAAATGAATTGTCGGGCGGTGAGCAACAAATGTTAGCGATTGGGCGTGCCTTGGTCACCAACCCGCGGTTATTGATTTTGGACGAAGCCACCGAAGGGCTAGCGCCTTTAGTCCGTGAAGAGATATGGCAATGTCTGGCGCGCTTACGTGAGGCGGGCCAAACGATTTTGGTTATTGATAAATATGTCGAGCGCTTGATTAAGCTTGCCGACCGTCACATCATTCTTGAACGTGGACGGGTCGTTTGGCAGGGCAGCTCAGCTGCCCTGGATGCCGATCGTTCTCTTTGGACGCGCTACCTAGGCGTTTAATTTCGCAAACACTTTGTCAGCTGCTGCAATGGTGGCCGCAATCACACTGTCGTCATGTGTGCTTGAGACAAAACCTGCCTCGTAGGCTGAGGGCGCGAAGTACACCCCTTCATCAAGCATTGCATGAAAAAAAACTTTGAACATCTCGATGTTGCTCGCTGATACCTCGGCGAGGCTGGTCGGAATCTTATCTGAGAAGTACACGCCAAACATGCCGCCGACACAGTCTGCACTGAAAGCAATCTTGTGCGCGCGGGCGCGCTCGACAAGTCCGTCACACAGCATACGAGTGCGCTTGCCGAGGTCTTCATAAAAGCCTGGTTTGGCCAAGAGCTTTAACGTGGTGATGCCGGCAGCCACTGCAACCGGATTGCCTGAGAGCGTACCGGCTTGATAGACGCCGCCGAGAGGGGCGATGTTACTCATGATCTTAGCGCTTGCGCCGAACGCACCGATGGGCATGCCGCCACCAATGACTTTTGCCAGGGTCGTGATGTCTGGCTTGATTCCTGTGAGCCCTTGCACGCCCTGCGGTCCGACACGAAAGCCCGTCATGACTTCGTCGAATATCAACAGCGCGCCGTGCGCTGTACATTCACTGCGCAGCGTTTCAAGGAAGCCAGCGACGGGCTTGATCATATTCATGTTGCCGGCGATGGGCTCCACGATAATGCAGGCGATTTCTTTGCCATGCTGCTTGAAAGCTGCTTTGACACCGGCGATATCGTTGTAGTCTAAGACAATAGTGTGTGCAACGAACTCTGGCGGGACGCCCGCCGAAGTTGGGTTGCCAAACGTAAGCAGGCCCGAGCCTGCCTTGACCAGCAAGCTGTCGGCGTGACCGTGATAGCAACCCTCGAATTTAATGATCTTGTTGCGACCGGTTGCGCCGCGAGCCAAGCGAATTGCCGTCATGGTGGCCTCGGTGCCTGAGCTGACCAACCGTACTTGCTCGATGGACGGCATGCGCGCAATGAGCATTTCGGCGATCTCAATCTCCGCTTCGGTTGGGGCGCCGTAAGACAGACCATGGACCGCGGCCTCTTGCACCGCACGTACGACTTCCGGATGTGCGTGTCCCAGAATCGCTGGACCCCACGAGCCGATGTAGTCGATGTAGCGTTTGTCTTCTGCATCCCAAAAATAAGGTCCTTGGGCTCGGGTGACAAAGCGCGGTGTACCACCTACTGAGCGAAAAGCCCGGACAGGAGAGTTGACGCCGCCAGGAATACTACGACTGGCGCGTGCGAAGAGTTCAGCGTTAGTTGGCATAAGAAATGCTCCGGTTGATCAGGAGAAAGTATCAGGTTTTTGTTTGAGCGTCTTGAAACGCCGCGCTGAATGCGCGAGCAGTTTCTTCAATGTCTGGTGTCGCAAAGAGCCCACCAACGACTGCGAGAGAGTCTGCACCAGCCTGTATAACCGATGCTGCCTGCGCGATGCGAATACCGCCAATGGCGACGACAGCCGGTCGAGGCGTGCCCATCGACTGAGAGAGTGTGCGGCCAGTTTCCAGCACAGACAGGGGGGCGGGCGGCGCAAGGGGTTTGGTTTGTGAGGCAAACATAGCGCCGAAGGCGATGTAGTCAACGTGATGGGCTAAATGTTTGCTGGCCAGAGCAGGATCCGCATAGCAAGACACACCGAGTAATAGGTCGGGTCCAATGGCTCGCCGCACGAGCGCAGGGGCGTCGTCTTCACGCCCGACATGTACGCCATCGGCTCCGATTTCCAGGGCAAGACGCCAGTCATCGTTGACCATGAATATGACACCGACCTCGCGGCAAGTGTCCCGTAACTGGAGGGCGAGGGCTTTACGCCAAGCCGGTGTTGCGGTCTTGATGCGTAATTGCAAGGCTGTCATACCGCCGCGAGCCGCTGCGCGCACAGCGTGATCGAGTTTGTCTGCATCGGCCCATTCTGGGGTGACGCCGTAGAGGCCACGCGGGAATCTGAGGTCGTTCATCAGGAGGCGCGCGGGTGACGCCGCGCAATGCGTCGCCCCATGCCTGGTTGAAAGGATTGTCCGAGCGCTTGCTCCGCGTGCATACAGGCCTGCTTTGCTGCGTCGGCAACACCGAGGCCTTGAGCCAGCATGGCTGCAAGTGCGGCCGCAACCAGACCGCCAGAGTCGCGTAGCCGCTCTGGGGGGGCCACCCATGGCCAAGTGACTGTTTCGTTGTCAGGACCAAGCAAGATGTTGACGAGGTGGCCAGGGCGCTGCGGGCTGCCCGTTACCAAGACCCAGTCAGCACCAATGGCCTGCAGCGCTTGTGGACCCGCTGTCAGCCCCGAAGCCTCCAAAACGTCTTCCGTGATCCATTGGGTCAGTCGGCGCGCTTCAATGACCACCACATGTGCTTGCGGCACGAGTAGCTCAAGAACCGATCCAACAAGATCTTCGACCTCCTCCTCTTCTTCCTCTTCAGGTTGTTCGGTGGTGATTTCTGGCGCCCCCAGGTGAAGCACTAACGGGACTTCGCTGTAATCAGCGGCGATTTGTGCCACCGCGCTCACCGCCTCGGCTGAGTTCAACGCCCCCACTTTGATCGCCCCGACGGAAATATCCTCGAGCAGGCAGCGTGCCTGATCGTCAATTTGTTCGGCGGGACAGGGAAAAACCGATTCGCTTTCCGCCGTATCTTGAATCGTGATGGCTGTCAGCGTTGAGAGGGCATGCCCGCCCAGCGCCGCGCACGTCACGGCGTCGGCCGGTAAACCGTCTGAGCCGGTAGGATCAAACGGGCCAAAAATGAGCGTAATTGGGGTTGAAATAGGTAAATTCATGTCAAAAAGACAAGCGATCGGCAGGCAAAGCGTTGTTGGTTTCTGTAAGATTGACCCCATTGTAAGAGATGAGCCGTTTTATCCGCCTAAAATTACGCGCGGAGCGGTTAATCCTCAGACGAAGAGAAAAAAATGCGTACTTGGATGTGTTTGATTTGCGGTTGGATTTACGATGAAGAGACTGG
>CAIUZV010000391.1 GCA_903903735.1 uncultured beta proteobacterium
AAATGCTCACGCGCTATCGCGATAACGAACGTGTTGGGATGGTCTCGGGCGGCAATCTTCAATTTGGGCGGCAGCGCGGAAGTGGCAGCTATTATTTTTCAAAATATACGCATATCTGGGGCTGGGCAAGTTGGCGCCGTGCCTGGAAGCATTACGATCGCGACCTCACTCTTTGGCCTGCGTTTCGTGACCAAGGGCTGTTAACACAGATCTTTGAAACCTCTGGCGAGCAAGAATATTGGCGTAACTCATTTCAATGGGTGCACGAGGGCTCACTCGACACATGGGATGTTTCTTGGACATTCACTGCCATTACCCACGGCATGCTGCAAGTCGTTCCCAACGTGAACTTGATCTCGAATATTGGCTTTGGCGTAAATGCCACGCATACGCACGTGGTGGGCGTTCACGCAAACATGCCGACTCAGCCGATACAGTTTCCCTTGGAACACCCTATGTTTGTGTTGGCCGATATTGAGGCCGATCGCTACATTGCCCAAGATCAACTAGCCCCGTCATTTATGAAACGGAAGTGGCGACGCCTACAACGTATGTTTGGTAAGAGTTGAATGCGTATCGCCTTTGATCATCAGGCCTTTTGTCTACAAAAGACGGGTGGAATATCGCGCTATTTTTTTCGTTTGATTGAGGAATTGGGGCGATTAGGGCAGGAGGTTGGGGTCTTTGCACCGCTTTATCGAAACCAGTATGCCGCTCAGCTACCAAAGAGTGTGATGCATGGGCGTCATGTCAATGATTTCCCGCCCTATTGTGCGGATGCTGCTGTAAGCCTTAACGGCATAATCGCACGTTCACAACTTAGGGCGTGGCATCCAGATGTTGTGCACGAAACCTATTTCTCTAATGCGCGCAGTGTTAACAATAAACAACCTAGTGTCCTAACTGTATTTGACATGATCCCAGAGCTCGGGCTCGATGGCTCGTTGGTGACACAACAAATGCTCAGGGCATCAAAGAAGTACGTGGCAGCTAAACGTGCCGATCATATTATTTGTATATCAGAGCAGACACGGCAAGACTTGATTCGATTGTTTGATATTGATCTTGAAAAAACATCAACGATTCATCTAGGGTGTGACGTCCTACAACCACCCTCGCAGCAATTTAATACCGACTTGACTGAAAAAATTCCTGACAAGCCTTTTCTGCTCTACGTTGGTTTGCGGGGAGGCTACAAAAATTTCAATCGTTTTCTGCAGGCTGTTGCATCCTCCACAACGCTTAAGTCTTCGTTTACAGTCACTGCGTTTGGAGGTGGGGCGTTTAATGCGGCCGAGCAATCTTTAATCCAAACACTCGGTTTCCAATTGAACCAAATCCGACAAGTTAGCGGTGATGACGCACTGCTTGCACAACATTACAGTCAAGCGAGTGCGCTAGTCTATCCATCAACCTATGAAGGCTTTGGTCTGCCCCCACTAGAGGCGATGAGTCTGGGGTGCCCAGTCATTAGCAGCCATGCAAGTGTCATGCCGGAAATTTGTGGAAATGCAGCCGAATACTTTGAGCCACTAGACATCGAAAGCATTCGTCAGGCGATAGAAGCCGTATTGAGTTCGATAAAAAGGCGCGACGAGCTCATTGCAAAAGGTCTCGCGCAGGCAGCACATTATTCGTGGCCGATCTGTGCTGAACGGCATTTGTCCGTATACCAGCGCCTTTTTAATACATCGGTATTTACCCAATGAAAGTGTTGTATCTCTACACCGAGGTCATGGGATACAACATTCCAATTTTTGAGTGTTTGGTGCAGCGATACGGTGCGACGGTGGATATCGTCCATTGGAATACAAAGAAAAATACGCCCTATGTTCCGACTGCAGGTGAGAAAAGTATTCGCTTCCATACGAGGGAGAGCTTTACCCCTGATACATTGCGTGATTTTGTTGCTGCACTTAAGCCTCACCTCGTATATACGTCGGGTTGGCAAGATAAGGGATATCGGCCTGCGCTCAAACTGCTCAAAGCCTTGGGAGTCCCCGTCGTGATGGGGCTCGATAGCCAGTGGACGAATTCTTTGCGTCAGCAGGTCGGCGCAAGGCTAATGAAATACGTGTTTAAGAAACGATACTTTACCTACGCATGGGTACCTGGTCCGTTGCAGTATGAATGTGCAGCACGGTTAGGGTTTGAGACCGGTGAGATTCTGCCGAACCTATTGACCGGAAACACCGAGGTGTTCGGTAAAGCTGCTTCGGCATTGCAGGACGAGAAAGTAAAGTCCTATCCGAAGCGATTCTTGTATGTCGGGCGTCTGACCGAATCCAAAGGTATTGATCTCTTGATCGAAGCCTTCAGGATTTATCGCTCAACATATAAGGGTGACTGGAGCCTAACTTGCGTCGGTAATGGGCCACTTGAAGCCAAGTTGCGGCATGAACCAGGTATAGAAGTCCTGCCCTTTGCGGATCAAGAAGAGTTATCTGATCTAGCGAGTCAAGCGGGTGCATTAGTTTTGCCAAGTCGTTATGAGCCCTGGGGCGTTGTGGTTCACGAGTTTGCGTCCGCGGGCCTACCGCTTCTTCTGTCCGATAAGGTTGGTGCGAAATTACAGTTTTTAGTAGATGGCCTAAACGGTTATGCATTTGCCCCAGATTCGGCAAATGCGTTGGCTGCTGCGATGCAAAGATTGACGAGCAAGACCGACACGGAATTGATTGCAATGGGGTGCATGAGCCATCGACTATCACAAGCGCAAAGCCCCGAGATTGCTGCCGCCAGTCTACTTTCGGTGCTTGACCGGCAGGCCAGGCAATGACGCCTCTAAACGTAGCGCTCGATGCATCGCGGATACGCTCCGGTGGCGGGGTTGCGCATTTACTGGGCATTTTGGATATTCAAAATCCTCTTGAGTTTGGGATTCGAGAGATTCATGTGTGGGCGTATGCGAGGCTCCTGGAGATGCTTCCGGACCGCAGTTGGTTGGTCAAGCATCATCCCCCAGCGTTAGAGAAATCGCTTTCGCGTCAACTCTGGTGGCAAGCGACCAAGCTGAGTCAGGAAATTGCAGATGCCAAATGTGACATATTATTTTCAGCAGAGGCTAGTACATTTTGTCGCTTTCAGCCGATGGTCGTACTTAATCAAAATATGTTGGCGTACGACAAGGGCGTTTTGTCTTTATTTGGTTTTGGTCGGGAGCGGTTCAAGCAACTATTTTTGTATTACGTACAAAAACGGGCATTCCATCGTTCGACCGGATCTATTTTTTTGACGCAACATGCAAATAACCAAGTCCAACGACGAATAGGTATTTTACCAAATACCGCTGTGATACCGCATGGTGTCTCAGATGACTTCAAGCGCGCACACTCCGTCGCTGATTTAGCGATCAAGCGCGGCGAACCTTTACGCTTACTCTATGTCTCGCCGGTTTTTGAATACAAGCACCAAATCGAAGTGGTCGAGGCAGTGAAGATGTTGCGCGAGCGAGGATTGGATGCCCACTTAACGTTAGCTGGCGGTGGCTCTGGGAGAGGGGTCAAGCAGTTACATCAACAACTCAGTCGTATCGATCCAGATCGCCAGTTTGTAAAACTAGTGACCTTCATTCCTAATTCAGAAATAGTCGATTTGATTGCAAAAGCGGATCTATTCATATTCGCTTCAAGTTGTGAGACATTTGGTATTTCTTTGCTTGAGGCAATGGCCGTAGGCGTGCCGATTGCCTGTTCGAATCGAAGCAGCTTGCCTGAGACCTTAAAGGACGGTGGCGAATATTTTGATCCGCAAAATCCTGAATCAATCTGTCGCGCGATAGAGCAACTTGTGCATGATCCTCGTCGCAGTCGTGAACTCGCGCAACGAGCTCGAGCGCTAGCTTCTGGGTATTCGTGGAGTCGGTGCGCAAGTGAAACATGGCGATATGTTGTTCAAACATATCGCGGGACTCGATCTGAAAGTTTGCTATGAAGATTTCGATTGTTACGATCTCGTTCAACCAAGCTAAATATCTACGACAGTGTATTGAGTCGATCCTGACACAAAAAGATTCGGACGTGGAATACATCGTTGTAGATCCGGGGAGCACTGACGGGAGTCGAGCAATCGTCGAGTCCTATGGCGACAAGATAATCAAGGTATTTGAATTTGATAGAGGGCCGGCTGATGGTTTGAATCAAGGGTTCAACATGGCCACAGGTGATATCTTTGGATTTATCAATTCAGACGACTACCTATTGCCCGGTGCGCTCAGCCATATCACTCGTTATTTTAAAGAGCATGGCTTGGGAAGCTTTGTGACAGGGCAAGGCTACACGCACACGCTTTCAGGACAAAAATTACGCCTGCGCCCCGAGCCGTTAACATTACAAAATATGTTGCATCGATCGGCAGTGATGTTTCAGCAAGCGACTTTTTTTCCGGCGCGAGCATACAAAGAGGCTGGCGGCTTCAATATTCAAAACGATACCTGCTGGGATTATGAGATTTTTTTAAAATTTCTGCAGCAAGGGCTCAGCCATGATGTTATCTCGCAAGACGTCGCTGCCTTTCGATTGCACGAAGACTCCATCTCTGGCTCTGGTCGTTTGACCGGGCGTTATCTAGACGAGATGGATAAGATTTTTAAGTCTGTTTCTGGGCGGGCGCGTAACCCAGCCGACAAGATGCTGACCTTATTTTTGCGGATCAGACGTGAGATTGTTCGCAAACTTGGTACACACAGCAAATGAATCTGCAAGTGGCCGAGGATCTTGCAGTGCTAGTTGTTGTCCTATCTGTTACAGCGATTAGCTTGTACGGTTGTGGCAAGCTAACGTGGAAATTTTTAGGGATGAACACGCCGAGCCGACCGAGTGCTTTAACGGTTTGGCTTGGCCTCTCGATCGTTATCGCCAGTGTCGAGGTCATCCATTTGTTTGTTGCAATCAATTGGAAGGTGTCACTAGCTATCTTTGCGGTTGGCATGTGTGGCATATGGTTGCCAAGTAGTCAGACTCTTACTGCGAAATCGCTTGGTTGGGCTAGGTTTAACGTGTCGAGCGCATTGCAATGGGCGCGAAGCCATATCCTGTTGAGTCTCTTAGCTGTCGTTGTGTTGACGGTCTGGTGCTTACGAGCGATGGAGGCACCCATGATGCATGACTCCGGTTTGTATCATTTTGGCAGTATTCGTTGGCTCAACGAGTTTGCTGTTGTGCCTGGCTTGGGTAATTTGCATTGGCGACTCGCGCTAAATCAAAGCTATTTTGGCTTTCTCGCCCTGCTGAATATTGCACCGTTCTGGGGTAAAGGATATGCGGCGGGCGGATTATTCCTTCTCGTGTTGACGGCAGTGACCTTATTTGAAGTTGGTCGTACACAATCGAAGCTGTGGCGCTTTGTTTTTGGTGGTGTTCTATCTTCTTATTTGTGCTTACTTTCAGGGCCCATTGCGAACCCGCTTCCCGATACTGCCATTGCACTCTTACAAGTCGCGATTTTCATTTATTTGTATCAGGTTTTAAATGTGACTGGTGCGAGTACGTCTGTTTTGATGCAGCCGTCTCCGCATGCACAAGTTGTTCTAATTTTTCTATGTCTGACGATCGTTACCGTTAAACTCAGCAGCCTCGGATTTGCCTTGGTGGTGTTTATCATCATCGCGACACTGATGCTAGGTGCTTCGAGGTTAAGACTAGCCAACAGGGTAGTCTTTGGGTCAGCGGTCCTATTATTGTTTTTTTCGCTGATACATATCGGCCGAGGCTATTTACTATCCGGTGCACCTTTCTTCCCCAGCCCTATTGGCGGATTTTGGTCCCTGCCGTGGGCCGTACATGTTGGTGTTGCGCAGTATGAGTCACAGTTAATCTATGCGTGGGCAAAACAGCCTGGCATTGGTGCACCAAGCGAGTTAGTCACAGGGTTTGGCTGGATTATTCCTTGGCTTGACTCGATTCCTTTGACTGCTAAAGCATTATTTGTGGTGAGTTCCTGCCTAGCCGTACTGACTTTAGTTTGGCGTTGGATGGTTAAGCAAGGGATGTCCGGCGCATACTATTTGCTGGCAGCGCCGATCTTTACCGCCTTGGTATTTTGGTTTTTTAGCGCTCCAGACCCCCGTTTTTTAGGGGCTATCTTGATCCTATATTTTGTATGGGCGAGTTTTTATTTTTTGCAATACGTCGCGGCTCATTCGATTCAGCGCTTGGGTCAAAACGTTACTCTCTACCGTGGTATGGCGCTTTTGTCGATAGCGCTAGTCGCAATCTTGTTTATGCGATGGTCTGTGGCGAGCGCGAGTAAGCCGGCTGGTTGGGCTGCGATCCCTGTTGCTGAAACAATCGTGCGGTCTAGCGACTACGGCGTGAAGGCCTTTGTTCCAATCAATGCGGGTCTGTGTTGGGATGCCGAGCTTCCTTGCGCTGCATTGTTGCATACAGGTCTCGTGCAGGCTCCGATGCTAGATCTCAGCGGCATGCTTGGTTTCAAGCTAGATCGGTTAGGCTTTGGACTAGTTCGATAAGTTAATGGCACTACATACCGAAAATTACTCTAGCCAGCTAAAGAATAGTCTCTCGATCGCAGGGTCTGTGATTATTGGCTTCGCTATCGTTGTTTTAATGGCGCACTATCTTGCTGCGCAATTTCAGCCAGTTAGATGGCCGACACGTTACTATTTTCTTGGTATGTTTTTTGTTGCTCTTTTTGCAAATAAAAGAACAGCGGTCGCCGCATTTGTATTTTTCCTACCCCTCGCACCTGACTTCCATCTTCAACTTGAGCTGGTGTTGCGCCCCGCTGTCAAATATTTTGTGGCACATACGGGTGTCGATATAGTGGCTGGGCTTTGTGCAGGGTGGTGGGTAAAGAGAGCCTGGCTGGAAAGAAAATTTGCACCACCCTTTGAGCGAATACATTGGTCATTCGGACTTGTTGCAACCATGATGGCTGTTTCTGTGACGTTAGCAGTGACGCGTAATTTCCTTGCGATCGATGCACCAGACTTCAGTATCTTAGGCACATGGGAGCAACTCACCCGTTTTAAGTTGCTAAATCATCCCAGCGTGTATGTGCCGTTTGTTGATCTAGTTAGCTATTGTTTTGCAATTCTTGCGGCAGCAGTGCTTGTCCCCTATTTGAAATCGCTTGAGCAAGGGCAGCGCGAGAGTGTTATTTTTGTTCCATTAATGTGGAGCGCAATCTTCTCCGCGTGCTGGGGTATCTGGCAGTCTTTCTCTGGATTAGGGCTTTCGCAAATTACGCTTGACTATCGTCCGACTAGTTTGGGCTTTGGGGCTCAGGGGTTTCAGCCAGACATTCACTCGTTCGCGGGCATCATGCTCATCGGAACGATCGGTATTCTTGGTTTTATAAAAAACGCAGACAAACGCGAGGCGCTGCTTGGCTACTGTTGCATCGGAATTTGTTGGGTAGCCCTGATTTTAAGCAAATCAAAGACCTCCTTTGTATTGGCGTTAGCCGTTAGCGCTCTATTTGCCTATACATGCTTGCGCTCCATGGGCGTCAGTCGTCGCAAGATTGTTTATTGCGGGCTTGCCGTTACGATCGGGCTGAGTGTATTGCTATTGCTCACTAAGAATCTTGTGTGGATTGAAGAACTAGCGCGCGTTCTTCTGGTTCCAAGTAATTGGAGTAAAGAGAAGCTCAATGATGCCTTGGTTTATCGGCCTGAGTTGTTTAGGGCTGCTTGGCTGATGTTTGCAGATTCACCAATATTTGGGGTTGGGCAAGGAAACTTTTTCCGACTGTCTGCCGACATTGATATTAGCCAGTCTGTACACATGGCTCAAAAAGGTGGTGAGAACGCACACAATTATTTTCTGCAAACCTTCGCGGAAACTGGAATAGTTGGGATTTCGGTATTTTGTTTGGTGTTTGGGCTTCCATTTTTTCTGATCGATTCATTTTCAAAAATAAGAGCACCAGCCGTGGCAATGCTTTCAATAGCGCTTGCTAACGTATATTCTCATTCTTTACTCATTAGACCAAACTTGATTTTGCTCGCTGTACTTGTAGCCTTGATGTACGCCAGTATCGACAGTGGAAAAGAGGCCCGGCAAACCTCTCGGGTTGGATGAGTCACCTTCGTTTGAAAGTCTCTGTGATTACTGTTTGCTACAACAGCGCTCTGACACTAGAACGAGCATTGCATTCGGTCGCTCAGCAGGACTGGCAACATAAAGAACATATTGTTGTTGATGGGGCTTCTCAGGATGCGACTAGGCAGATCCTCGATAAATATCATTCGCAGCTCGCACATCTCATCAGTGAGCCAGATCAAGGTATTTATGATGCAATGAATAAAGGGTTGAAGTTAGCAACGGGGGACATTATTTGTTTCTTAAACGCTGACGATCTCTATGCGGCACCGAATGTTTTGTCACGTGTGGCTCAAACGATGGCGCGCAACGGATTAGATGCGATTATTGGTGATGTTGGATTTTTTCGACAAGATAACGTGTCAACCACGCTACGGCGCTATCGCTCCGACCGATTTACGCCAAAGCGACTCGCTTGGGGGTGGATGCCGGCCCATCCCGCCTTATTTCTAAGGCGAAAGGTTTTCGAGCGAGTTGGTTATTTCAAAACAGACTATCAAATTGCCGGTGACTACGAACATGTCGTCCGAGCGTTTTGTGGAGCCCCGCTAAAGTATGCACATATGCCGGAGATTCTTGTGCGGATGCAAATGGGCGGCGTGAGCACGAGGGGCCTCAGAGCAACTATTACACTGAATCAAGAAATTCTTCGCGCTTGTCGCGAAAACGGCGTCTCGACAAATTATCTCAAAATACTCACGAAGTACCCAGCCAAGCTCATGGAGTTTTTTAGGCGATGAGCGTGCTGATAACCGGTGCTAACGGATTCATTGGCGGTGCTTTGTGCCAATATCTTTTGAATCAGGGTGTTGAGGTCATCCCAGTCGTTCGGCGCCGCTGCGACATACCGAATGCCAAAATTTTATCAGAGGATGATGAGGCAGGATGGCGCCAAACCTTACTGACATGCGACACCATGGTTCACCTTGCTGGGCAGTCGCAGGTTGATTTGGCTCACCCCGATCCGTTTTCGAGTCTACATCATTCGAACGTAGCGCTGACAGTTTCGTTGTTTCGCCGTGCGGCCGCGGCGGACGTTCGTCGGTTTATTTATGTCAGCTCAGCAAAGGTCAACGGCGAAAGAACTGAAACAAAGCAATTCGTTTCTGCCGATGATCCTGTGGCCCCTGAAGACCACTATGCGCTATCCAAATGGAAGGCAGAACAAAGCTTGCGGTCAGAAGCTTTGGGATCTAGGACTGAGCTGGTTGTTATCAGGCCACCATTAGTGTATGGCCCTGCTGTTAAAGGTAACTTCAACGCCTTGATTCGACTTTTAAAAAGACAATTGCCACTTCCGATGGCTTGTATAAACAATCAGCGGTCGCTACTGGCTCTTGAAAACCTGTGTAGTTTTATTGCGCTGTGTGCTGACCGCGATCGCTCGCCTTTAGCCGCCGACCAGACATTTTTAGTGGCGGATGGTCCGCCTGTTTCCACGCCAGAGCTATTTCGTCAGATTGCCACTGCGTATGAACTCAAGGTCAGGTTGTTTTGTGTTCCACCCAAGCTTATGCGATGGCTATTGCTTCTTGTCGGCAAATCCTCTATTTCGAATCGGCTGTTCGACTCGTTCGTAGTCGATGATAAAAAGTGTAATGAGCTACTTGGCTGGGTACCACCGGTAACGATGGCACAGCAATTAAAAAGGATGCATATTGCTGAGGTTTCTTGATATTTTGATCGCTGGGGTTGGCTTGGCTTTAAGCGCCCCCCTATTACTGCTACTCTTTGTGCTGGGTATGTTTGACACTGGGCAGCCGCTCTTCTTTCAGACACGAGTCGGGCGCAATCAAAAGCCCTTTATATTAGTAAAGTATCGAACCATGCGGCCAGCGGTCGAGTCGGTCGCGACTCATTTAGTTGATCCTAGCGCTGTTACGAAAATTGGCGCGTTTTTACGACGAACCAAGTTAGACGAGTTACCTCAGCTTTGGAATGTTCTGCTTGGTGATATGAGCCTAGTTGGCCCCAGGCCATGTCTGTTTAATCAGTCTGAGTTAATTGTTGAGCGAGCAGCGCGAAAGGTGTTTGATGCGCGGCCAGGTATCACAGGCCTGTCGCAGATAAGTGGAATCGACATGTCCACCCCCGTACTTCTTGCAGAGACCGACGCGAAGATGTTAGCTGGTCTAAACTTAACGAAATACCTTAAGTACATTTTTTCTACTCTTTGTGGCGCGGGTGCAGGTGATCGCGTCAACACTGGCTAATTAGACATACACATCGATGAGACGAGTTTTATCTAGATTGACGGCCCCGGTTCTCGAGTTGCCTCGTGCCGCTAAGCGCGTGGTCGCCATCATGGTGGACATGAGCTTATGCGTGCTGACGGTATGGCTTGCCTATTACATGCGTCTTGGCGAGTTTGTGACCTTGTCAGGCAACGCGCTGATTGCCACGGTTTTGTCGATGGCAATTTGTCTCTTTGTATTTATCGTATTTGGTTTGTATAGAGCAATTTTTCGGTACAGTGACTGGCCCGCTTTGTTAACAGTTGTACGTGCTGTGAGCGTGTATGGCCTGCTCTATTCGGCCATCTTTACCGCAGTGGGTGTTAACGAAGTGCCGCGTACCGTTGGCATAATTCAGCCGATCCTGCTTTTACTGTTTGTCGGTGCATCAAGGGCGCTGGCAAGGATTTGGTTGGGCGAACGCTATCAACACATTTTAAAGAAGTCGTCGCGGCCTAGAGTGTTGATCTATGGTGCAGGCCGTACTGGACGTCAGCTCGCAGCAGCGATGGCTAATAGCTTTGAGATGCAAGTTGTTGGCTTTTTAGACGATGATGTGCGTCTTTCCGGCAATGTACTAAACGGCCAACCGATTTATAACCCCAATGATCTCGGTAGCGTCGTCGCAACGCTTTCGGTTACTGCTGTGTTGCTGGCCATGCCAAGTATCAGCCGTAAGCGTCGAAATGAAATATTAGGTCAGATCCGTAGCGCGCAAGTATCGGTTCGTACCCTACCAAGTTTCAGCGACCTTGCCGAGGGAAAAGTCAAAGTTTCTGATCTTCGAGAATTGGATATTGATGACCTTCTGGGTCGGGAACCTGTAGCACCGACTCAGAGTTTATTGACCAAAAATATTACCGACAAAGTTGTGCTGGTCACCGGTGCTGGTGGCTCGATCGGAAGTGAGCTTTGTCGTCAAATCTTGGCTGTGAAGCCCCAAACCTTATTATTGATTGAGCAAAGCGAATACGCCCTTTACGAAATCCATCAAGAGCTTGAAGAAAAAGCACTCGGTACTCAAATCAATATTATTCCGATACTTGCATCTGTTCAGAATCAAGACAGGATGCATGAAATCATGTCGACTTGGCGGCCTCACACGGTTTATCACGCCGCAGCCTACAAACACGTACCCCTAGTTGAGCACAATCCTGCCGAAGGTGTAAAAAATAACGTTTTTGGTACCTTAAAGACCGCCAAAGCCGCAATCGACAATGGCGTTCAAGACTTTGTGTTGGTGAGTACCGACAAGGCCGTCCGCCCGACGAATATTATGGGTGCTAGCAAAAGGCTTGCCGAGATGGTGCTACAGGCCTTGGCTGCAACGAACGTTTCTACTAACTTTGTGATGGTGAGGTTTGGTAACGTACTTGGGTCATCTGGTTCAGTCGTACCTAAGTTTAGGCAGCAGATTAAAGATGGTGGCCCCATTACGCTGACGCATTTAGACATCACGCGCTATTTCATGACCATCCCAGAGGCTGCTCAATTAGTGATTCAGGCTGGCGCGATGGCTTCGGGTGGTGACGTTTGCGTATTAGATATGGGGCAGCCCGTAAAAATTATTGACTTGGCACGGCGCATGATTCAATTGTCTGGGTTGACGCTACAAGATGCCGAAAGCCCTGATGGCGACATCGCCATTGAAGTGACCGGTTTGCGTCCAGGTGAAAAATTGTACGAAGAGCTTTTGATCGGCAACAATCCAACATCCACTGCGCACTCACGAATCATGAAATCGCACGAGGCGTTTATTGAACTGCCAGAGCTAGAGGTAAAACTTGCCTCGCTTGAAGCCGAGCTCAATATCAACGACGCGGCCAGGGTGCGCCAGTTGTTACAACAAATCGTTCTAGACTATTCGCCAACGGGCGAGGTTGTAGATTGGGTTTATATGGCTGGCCACTAAGCTTTAGCCAATGAAGCCAATCAATCACAAACTGGCACGACTTGCAAAGTTGCTGACGCCGCTTTGGTATGTGTTAAAGCCTTTTGGGCCGCAAAAAGCACCAACTCAACCACCAAGTTCAATACTGGTCTTTGATTTTCACTTGATTGGCGACATCGTCATGTTGACGCCGTTGCTTCAGTCGTTAAAGACTGCGTATCCACAAGCGCGCTTAGTGTTGGTGGCAGGTGCTTGGGCAAAAGAGATCCTACACGGTACCGATTTAGTCGACGAAATCATCCCGTTTGCCGCACCCTGGGTAAAGTACAAGCAAGGGTGGGGTGGCATAGTTTCGTGCTATCACTTAGTCAAACAACTACGTCAACAGACTTGGGATTTGGGTATTGAGGTTCGCGGTGATATTCGCCAGATCCTATTGTTATGGCTTACCGGTGCAAAGCGAAGAGTTGGTTTCGATTTTACGGGTGGCGGGGCATTACTCACCGATGTGGTGTTTGATGACGGTGCGATGGCACATCTCACCGAGCATCATCAAAGAATTTGCGAACATTTGGGCGTTTGGCAGACGAATGAAAAGTATCTGCCCTTTCTTAAGCTAACTCCAACAGAGCAAGCACAGGCACAAGATATAGCGCCTTTTATTGGCTTTCATTTCGGGGCTTCATTGCCGTTAAGGCGGCTACCACGAGCTGAAATCATTCAGTTGCTTTCAAAGTTTCAGTTTATTGACCACAAGCTAGTTGTATTTTTGACATCAGATCAGTCAGACTTTGATGCTGCGCTGATCGAATTACCAAGTAAAGTGCAGGTTAAAATAGAGTTTTGGACTGGTGGCTTACGGGAATTTGTTATCCGTTTGAGTCGCGCTAAGCATTTCTACTGCATGGATAGTGGACCAGCACATATTGCGAGCGCCTTAGGCGTGCCAAGCACGGTTTTTTTTGGCCCAGCAAACTCGAGTTATGTTCGTTCAATTGGTCAGCGCGTCGAAATTGTCAGTAAGCTGGACGTAGAGTGCAGACCGTGTAATCAGGTTAAGTGTATTAACCAGGTTAATCAATACTGTATGGTTGGTTTAGCCGACGGGGTTGATCCAACGAGCAGCTCCTAGGGATTCCGCCAAATACGGTTGAATTTGAATGCTAGCTGCCCGGCAGATTGCCAAATTTAATAAAGAATCTTAACTTGTAGATAACAACCAGGCGTAGCGAAGTAACTTGTGGATAACTTGCCTCGAATAACAATTGTCACGCCAAGCTTTAATCAGGCCGCGTTTTTAGAGCGAACGATTTTATCGATATTGAATCAAGGCTATCCCAATCTTGAGCACATCATCGTCGATGGCGGCTCGACAGATGGTAGTGTTGATATCATTCGTAAGTACGAAAAGCATCTTGCTTGGTGGGTGTCTGAGCCTGACGAAGGCCAATCGCAAGCCATCAACAAAGGTCTCAAGCGGGCAACGGGCGACTGGATTGCTTGGCAAAATTCAGATGATCTGTATTACCCCGGTGCGTTTTACGAGCTCGCAGCAGCAGCAAAAAAATTTCCTCAAGCAGGCTTGATTATTGGGGATGTCATGTTAATTGACGAGCACGATGTGCCTTTTCGTGAAATGCGTTACACAAAGCCCACCTACAACGCCTTGCGTGCTGAGGGGATGGTGTTAACGAACCAAGCCGCTTTTTGGCGACGTACGACACAGGACGCTATCGGTCTGCTCAATGAACAACTTCATTGTTCGTTTGACTATGAGTGGTTTTTGCGCATTGTTAGATCTACAAAAGGCGCTCACGTTACTCGTATTTGGGGCGCTTTGCGCTTCCATGAGCAAACAAAAAGCTCAACTCAAAGCGCGACCTTTACCGATGAGAGCCAGTTAGTGTTAGCAGGTCGAGAAATGTCGACTTGGCAAATTGCGATGTACAGGCTACGGCGGTATACCCTGTTGTTTTTTCAGGGCCACTTTCGTTATCTTTTTAGAGGCATTACTCGGCGCGTATTTCGAACCGGTACTGGGCACAGGCTTTTGAATGACTGATTTTGCGCTTACTACGCCTGTGGCGTTCATCATATTTAATCGACCGGACACCACGCAAAAAGTATTTGATGAGATTGCAAAAGCTCGGCCCCTAAAGCTTTTGGTGATTGGAGATGGAGCCCGTGAAAATCGACCCGGCGAGGCTGAGCGTGTGGCTGCAACTCGGGCGATTATTCAAAAGGTAAATTGGCCTTGCGAAGTTCTTTGCAATTTCTCTGACCTTAATTTAGGTTGCAAAGTGCGCGTCTCCAGCGGTATAGAC
Organism: uncultured beta proteobacterium; assembly: GCA_903903735.1. GTDB lineage: Bacteria > Pseudomonadota > Gammaproteobacteria > Burkholderiales > Burkholderiaceae_B > Zwartia. Next base: position 14,516 of record CAIUZV010000391.1, read on the forward strand.
TGGGTATTTGAACAAGTGCCTGAAGCGATCATTTTAGAAGACGATTGTTTACCGGACCCGAGTTTCTTTCGCTTCTGCCAAGAGCTACTTGAAAAGTACCGTGAAGATCACCGAGTAGGTATGATCAGCGGGGATAACTTTCAGTTTGGTAGGCGCTACAACGAGGACAGTTATTATTTTTCCAGATATATGCATATCTGGGGTTGGGCTACTTGGCGAAATCGCTGGATTGGGTCCTACGATGTCAGAATGAGCGATTGGCCCTCAATGAGAAATTCAACACCGCTCTTAGATATACTTGACGACACGAGGGAGGTTGCGATCTGGAAGGATATTTTTGAAAAGACTTACGAAGGTAGAATCGACACATGGGATCATCAGTGGTCGTATGCGAACTGGATCAGAGGACGTCTCAATATACTTCCAGCAGTTAATCTAATATCAAATATAGGCTTTGGCGTAGACGCTACACATACGGTGCGAGGTAATCATCTAGCGAATTTGGCAACACACACAATGAGTTTTCCTCTTTCACACCCGCTGAAACTAACGAATAATAGAGCGGCTGATGCGTACACTAGAGACCGCTGGTTTATGCGACCACTGTGGTTAAAAGTATTTGATCGACTTCAATATTTTTTAGTTGATCTCAGTAAATCGCTACAGAGATTTTTAAGGTAAGACATAGATGAAATGCCCTATATGTGAGGCGAAAACTGAAAGAGCTTTTATAACTACGATTTTATCTAGATACGAAGCGGAATACCGACATTGCCGTCATTGTGGTTATTTGTTTGCCGCTGACCCTCACTGGCTAAATGAAGCTTATACGGATGCAATATCATCAACCGATACCGGTTTAGTGAAACGTAACATTTCGATTAGTTCAAAAGTTGCGTGCTTGCTATATTTTTGCGCAAAAGAGCGAGGAAAAGGGCGTTACTTGGATGTCGCCGGCGGTTACGGAATGCTGACTCGTATGATGAGAGATTTCGGTTTTGATTTTTTTTGGCAAGACAAGTATTGCGCAAATTTATTAGCCAAAGGCTTTGAATTTAATAGAGCAGACGGCGAGTGTCTTGCCGTCACCGCGTTTGAAGTTTTGGAGCATGTAACGAACCCGATCGATTTCATAAAACTGTCTTTGGACGACGCTGGAGCAAGTACCTTGATTTTTTCGACAATCCTTTACAAAGGTGAACCGCCCGACCCTCGAGAATGGTGGTACTACACATTCTCAACCGGACAGCATATCGGCTTCTTTCAAAAAAGGACTTTAGAGATTATCGGACAAAAACTGGGACTGCGTTTATCTACCGCGAAGGATATTCATGTTCTTTCGAAAACCAAATTTTCATATTCATTTATGAAAATATTAACTAGAGATATTGTTTCTAGGCTAATTTGTTTTTGGATTATGTTCAGACTGAACGGTAAGGCAGAAAGCGATCGTGAAACATTGCTTGCGCGCCAATGATTGATCAAACAGCTTAGCGATGTTAATTGCTATTTACTAACCGCATGCAAAGCACTTAACTGCGAACGTGTCCTAGATCCCGCCGCGACTATAACGGCGGGCAGTCAATTGCGATTTGGAGAATTGTCGGTTTTTGTGTATCTTCCGAATTACACTCTAAGTCCCTTTCCTGATGTAGATATTTTTTTTTGAAGAGAGGTAAAGAAAATACCCTCGCTACATTTGGAAGAAACTAGGCGAAGAGGTGTTTAAAAAACTAGAGACGATTTCAATACAACTCTGGGAAAGTATGAGAGTTTTGCGAACCGGACTAATAATCTCCGATGCAGTCTAATCATGTTTTATGCGTTGCCGTGCCAAATACTGTTTTATGATCTCGCTTGGGTGGCCATCTGCAATTAGCTGACCATGATCCATCCAAATTACTCGGTTACACAAAGACTCGACAAGAGCATGATCGTGAGAAACCATTACCATAATGCTTGCTCTATCTATTAGGGCCTGCATTCTGGGCCTTGCCCTTTCTAAAAATGCAGCATCTCCACCGGCAAATACCTCATCAAGCACTAAAATATCCGGCTGCATAGCAGTTGCTAAAGAAAATGCTAATCTCATATACATCCCCGTAGAATAGTACTTGACTGCCGTGTCAATGAACTCCTCCACTTCAGCAAACGCAACGACTTCTTCCTCTATGCTTTTTAGTTGCTGTTTGCTGTATCCGAAGATTGCACCGTTGAGATAGATATTTTCCTTACCAGTAAACTCGGGATGAAATCCAGCTCCAATTTCTAGCAGAGGTATTATTCGACCGGTGACCGACACGTGCCCCTCAGATGACTCATAGATTCGGCACAAGGCCTTTAGCAGAGTACTTTTGCCGGCGCCGTTATGTCCAATTATTCCGACTCGATCGCCAGCTTTAATATCTAAAGAAACATTTTTTACTGCCCAAAAATCAGAAAATACTGCATGTTCTTTTCTTTTGAAAAAGTTTACAAAATAGTCCTTGATTGAAGGCCAGCGATCGTGATAAATGCGAAATTTAATCGATAAGTCTTTAACGTGAATACTGGACATGGTTAGCTACAATCTAAAAATAATTTGTTTTTCTTGCCGAATAAATATGTACATACCTAATGCTATTGAAATAACAGTAAATCCAATGGAATGCAAGATAATATTAATGGAGGGTAGTGTCCCATTAACAAGCGGTACTCTAAATAACGCAATAAAAGGAGTTACAGGATTAATTGCAACTAAGAAAGATAAGCCTCCGCTAAGCGATTCTGGTTTATACAAAACTGGCGATAAATAGAATAAAGCTTGCATCATTAAAACGATTACGTGTTTAAGATCGCGAAAAAATACTGTGGCGATAGACATTATTAAAGCGATGCCAAAGGCGAAAAAAAATAATAATAGAAAACTAATTGGTAAAAATAATAGCGCCCATGAAAATGTTCCGCCGAGCACAAGTATCACACAAAATAGTACTAAAAACGATAACAAGCTATCTACCAGCAAGGCAAAGACGATGCTACTAGGAAATATCACCTTCGGTAAATAAATCTTTTTAATCAAACTTTCATTATGCACAAAAGCAGTACACGATTGAGTGGCGACTGAATTTAAAAAATTCCAGGGAATCATGCCTGCAAATAAAGTAAGTGCAAAGACTTTCAAGTCTTCTTTGAATAGAGTAGAAAAAACCACGGCCATGATAGAAATCATCATAAGCGGGTTCACAAGAGTCCACAGAAACCCAAGGGTTGTGCGTCTATAACGTAGAACGAGCTGCTGAACAACCAACTGCTGTTGGATATTAAGACTTCCACTGAATTCTGATAAAAAGGTACGAACTCGTGAATTCATTATCTCAAATTCCCATTTTTTTAAAGACAGTACAAACATGATCTTAGTGGAGAAGTTCCATAACCATGTAGTCTCGAGTACAAACCCCTTTCGAATTTACGGGCCTCAATAGTGCGAGTGAAGATTTCGTTTGTCTGGTTGCAGTGCTCAGGCAGACCAAAGCTAGTCAAATTTAATCGTCACTATTCAAAATCAACGCATCAACTACACGTTGAGTGTTACCAACTCGATTGTACATAATCAATATCATTTTAAAGGGGCAAGATGATCTTGACGCGACCTGCGACGTTCAGATTAAGCCAAATTAGAGACCATGATCCCTTGATGGCAAGTTGCAGTGGTGAAGAAAGCACGATTTATGGACAAGCAGATCGTTTGCACATTGCAAGAGGCTGATCGGGATCCGATTACAGTTGCCAAGCGGCATGGCATGAGTGAATTCTCGATTTACGTATGGTACGAGCGATTTGGCGCGTTAGGTACGGATGACGTTAAAAAGCTGCGTAATTTAGAGCAGTAGAACAGCCGATTGAAGAAGATTTTGGCTTTGCGTGATCTGGAAATTGAGGTCTTGAAGGAGATCACAGCAAAAAAGTGGCGAGCGTGCAGGTTCGATTGGTTCAGGCTCGATATGCCATCGAGCACTGGGTCAGCCAAGGACGGGCCTGTGCGCTGCTTCGAGTTGCCAGATCAAACTTGCCTTACGCGCATAAAATACCGATCAAGAATGCACTGATTGTTCAGGCTGTGCGTCACTGTTATCGCAAGTACGCTCGTTTTGGTGCCCGAGGAGTGAGGATCTTTTTACGATGTGATGGCCAGTCGCTAGGACGAGACCGTACTGCACGGATTTGGACCAAGCACGAGTTTCAGGTGCCACTCTAGAAGAATAAGACGCGCTATCGCCCTGAACGTACGCAAATCGGCGCACCTAGCTGACAGGAAAAAGTATACTACGATACCTTTGTCTTTAATGTCTGTGCAAACTGACAAAAATGTAATTCTCGGTAATGATCGACGAATTCACGAAGGAAAGTTTGTTCAGTGATTTCGTAGGGTCGATTCACGGTAAAAGGGTAGTCGAGGTGCCGCAGGCCGCTGCAGCAGAACGGGGCTGCTGGAGGTATCTGCGAAGCGATAATGGCTCGGAGTTTGTGAGTACGGTGTGCCTGGAGTGGGCGGCTCGCCATGAGGTGGCAAACAAATTGATTGAGTCAGGTAAGTCTCGGCAGAATGGTACGAAAGAGAGTTTTTATGGTCAGTTTGGGGGTGTCTTTTTGGCGAGGAACTGGTTTCATAGCCGAAAGAATGTAAGGTTTTAATCGAAGAGTGGCGAAAACATTACAACAGGATCAGACCCCATTCGAGTTTGGATTATCAAATGTCGCTTGAGTACGTGTCTGGATTGAAAAGCCTTTCAACAACCGGAGCCTTCGTTTCTAAATCAAAATGGTCGGATAAAACTAGACGGGCCAGGGGCACTTTGTAGAACTAGATTTCCACGATAACGTTGCGTACCCTTATGGAATTTAGTTATGCAGCTCAAAGTGTGTTCCCTGGAATAAGGGCAGATCGAGTACGGAGGTTCTGGTAAAGGTCAAAGATACTCGGTCGGAAAAAGTGGCAAAATCAACTGGATCAAAGGCGATAATGAAGAATCAAGAAATTTTTGTGACCAAACCTAGCTTGCCGCCATTGTCAGAGTTTTTACCTTACCTACAAAAAATTTGGGATACTAGGTTACTTACCAATCAAGGCCCTTTTCATGAACAACTGGAGAAAGAGCTTTGTATCTACTTAGGCGTAAAAGCCATTAGCCTTTTTGCCAACGGGACTGTAGCGCTTGTCGCCGCATTGCAGGCGTTAAGACTGACTGGGGAGGTTATAACAACGCCCTTTTCTTTTGTAGCAACTGCACACTCAATTTCCCTAAGTGGACTGAAACCTGTGTTCGTGGATATCGAGCCGAATACTTTGAATTTGGATCCGAGCCAAGTAGAAGCGGCAATAACAGACAAGACAACCGCTATTATGCCTGTGCATTGTTACGGGCATCCTTGCGACGTAGAGGCGATTCAGTTAATTGCCGATAAGTACGGGTTAAAAGTAATTTATGATGCAGCTCATGCGTTTGATGTCGAGTGTCATTGCGGTAGTGTGTTAACTCATGGCGACCTTTCTGTACTAAGTTTTCATGCGACTAAGGTATTTAATACCTTTGAAGGCGGTGCGATTGTCTGTGAAGATCTCGAAATTAAAAAGCAGATTGATCAAATTAAGAATTTTGGCATCGTTAATGAACTCGAAATTCCCGCTGTTGGTTTTAATGGGAAGATGAGTGAACTTAACGCAGCTCTAGGGTTGTTACAACTAAAGCACTTGAAAAACTGGGTTGAACAGCGGAAAACAATTGACCAATGCTATCGCGCCAAGTTGGCAGGGGTACCAGGTATCCGTGTAATTAAAATAGCTGAGCAGAAGGCAAACTATGCATACTTTCCTATACTGGTGAGTGCAGATTATCCTATAACTCGCGATGCTCTTTATAAAAAATTTAAAGACGCTGGCATTCATGTACGAAGATATTTCTATCCTTTAATTTCAAATCTTCCGCCTTATCAAAAAATACAGTCGGCCAAAAAACTAGAACTACCCAACGCAAACTCGGCATCGGAGCAAGTATTATGCTTGCCGATATATCCGGACTTACAAATAAATGAAGTTGAGCGAATTGTGGCGCTGATAAGGAGTCAGTAACACAGAGATACCGTTTTTCTCTAAAAATTCCAGTTGGTGTTCAGAAAAAAAGCGAGGCTTACTAGTTAATAATCCCTTGTCAATGACTTAGGTTTTGATAAACCTCAAGGGTATCCTTTGCGCATTTTTCCCAAGAAAACTGGGCGGCTCGGTCAAGCCCTAACTGAATCAACTTATCTTTGTGCTGATCATTACAAACTATCCTCTGAATTGCATCAGCCATTGACGACGCAGAAAAGGGATCGAAAAACTCTGCAGCATCACCTAATATTTCCGGCATTGCACCGGCGTTACTGGATACCACGGGACATCGGCAGCTCATCGCTTCAAGTGGTGGAATTCCAAAGCCTTCATAAAAAGAAGGGTATATGAACACCGCAGCATTCTGATACAAATTTACTAAAGCGGCATCGCCGCCGGTTTCATGACAAACTTGGCGATCTGACAGGTTGAAGTTGTTTAGTAATGCTTGTTCGTTGGTATCCAAAGGACCCCCACCAAAGAAAACCAGATCATAGCCATCGCGCACCCAAGGATGAGTACCGTACATCTCTAAGGTGGTCTTGAAATTTTTATAGCCCCCTCGGCTTCCAACATAAAGCAAATAAGGGCGATTCCTAATTGGTTTTAAACTCAACTTACTGTTTTCTAACTGCACACCTAAATAAATGACAGAAGTTTTATCTACACTGATATTGAGATGATTAACTAGATCTCGTTGAGTCGTCTTTGATATACAAATTATGTGGTCAGCCCGCTCAATCGCACGCATTTTCAGTTCGCTTGTATTGTCAGAACGCCTAAAAGAATTAGGAAACAGTTCATGAATCATATCGTAAACCGTCAGTACAGTCCTGGCGCCTCGTCGCAGCGCATATCTATCAGAGTAATAAGTTTCGTGAACTATGTCTGGTGCAAGCATTGCAATTTTGGATGGCGACACTAGAGCGTTGTAAAGCCTATAAAACTGCCAAGTGCCTTTAACTACGGGCACGCTCTTCCCGATGATCTTAAGATTACTATGGGAAGCATTCAGATACGAATTGATATACAGAGGCGCTACGATACTGGCGCTTACCCCATCAAGCTGAGAAATATGATTAGCTAGTTCGAAAAAATATCGAGAAATACCACCATACTTTTGACCACCAAATATCTGATAGTCATATGCAACCTTCAACCTTGAGCTCATTTTTAAATCCAAAAGTGGTGCCTAGCGTAAAAGAATAATAAATTCAATTTACATCGATATAATGAAAATCAATACCAAATGTCAGGAATAGGGCTACCGTGTTGTTAGTTGTAAGGGCTGGTTTTTTAAATTATCAGCAGGCAAGGAGAAAGAGGTAGCTTGGACTCGTTTCGTATTTTATGGAAGGACATGTCAAAAATTGGAAATCTTGATGTAAAAGATAGAAACGAATAAAATCCTTCAATCTTGGATGCCAAATTATCAACAAGGCCGCAAGGACATAATTTTGAATCAGTCTCTGCAGCGCAAAGGTAGCGAACTGTCAATTGTCAAATCCCCGTATGCACATTACTACGTTAAACAGACCTGCCAAGCACGATACTAGATGACATTATGCCGTACTGAAAGCACCGATTCTGATCGCATAGAGTGCACGTTCAGCGCGCACGAGTATTTATTCTAAACTTTATTACTTCCAATTACTCCGTTGGCCAAACCAGAAAATCAGGGCCGCTAGGACTAATGCACTTGAAGGCGCATTTAGAATATAACTAATCATATTTCATATTTTTAGCGCAATTTAACTTTTTTCGCCTGCCGACTATACCAACCGATTTTCTAAATTAAATGACGTAACTAATAGTGATCAATAGAATCAAGTGCATTAAAATTGAGATTGCACGCAAAAGGTAGCGATCAAAATGATTATCAGGATTTATTTTTACCCCAAAAGAATCAAGTTTATGCTAGCCTATTAAGCTAAATTCAAATATCGACTCCGACAAAAATTCAGTTTGATGTCGCATCAGAAACGTTAGGACATCACTGATCGAGATATGAAGTTAACTACGTATTTTTGAGTAAATATAATGAAGATTTGTATAATGCAGCCATATTTCCTTCCATATTTGGGCTACTGGCAGCTTTTAAAATATGCTGATAAATATATAATTTTTGACGATGTTAATTACATAAAAAAAGGACATATAAACAGAAATAAAATATTGCTAAAGACGGGGCTGCATCAGTTTACACTTCCAATTGAAGGGGCCTCACAAAATAAAAAGATATACGAATTGGAGCTATTTGATGGCGAGGATAAAATTCTTAAAACAATTACTCAGGGGTATAAGAACACTACAAATTTCAAGGTTATATATCCAATCATAGAAGAGATATTTAATTTTAAATCAAAACTCCTTGTCGATTTCATTGAGCACTCAATTAAAAAAATATGCGAACTGCTAGCCATAGAAATAGAAATTATAAAATCAAGTGAAATTGTATTGGATGCATCTGGCGTCAATAAAATTATCCCATTGTGTAGACTGTACTCTGCGGATGTTTATATAAATCCAATCGGAGGAATCGATCTGTACAAAAAAGAGGATTTTACTGAACACAATATCGAATTAAAGTTTATAAAAGCTATTCCAATAGAATATAAACAACTAAAAATACCTTTTCATCCGAACTTATCAATCCTAGATTTGTTATTTAATGTCCCCAAGGCAGAGTGGCCAGCCCATCTCGAAAGTTATGAGGTTCTATGAGTAAGATAATAATATTTGGTACAAGAGAAAACTCGGAATTAGCCCAGTTTTATTTAAACAATGATAGCGATCATGAAGTGATTGCATTCTGCGTGGATGGAAAATATCTAGACAGTTCTCGTTTTAAGGGTTTGCCAGTGGTGGCATTTGAGGAGCTTGAACATGATTACCCACCGACGGAATATAAATTTATAGCCCCACTTGCCCCAACTGCAATGGGAACAATTAGGGAGGAAGTCTTTAATCGTATATGTGGAAAAGGTTATGAATTTATAAGTTACATTAGCTCAAAAGCAACAAATTATTCGTCGCATATAGGAAAAAACTGCTTCATTCTTGAAGATAACACACTACAGCCGTTTACCTCGGTTGGTGATAATGTTCTTATGTGGAGTGGCAATCATATTGGTCATCATTCGGTAATAAGGGACCATGTTTCCATAACATCTCATGTGGTTATTTCCGGTAGATGTGATATCGGAAGTAACTCTTTTTTTGGTGTTAACTCCACAGTGCGCGATGGTGTGAAAGTTGGAGAGGGTACATTTATTTCTTTGGGGGCGGTTATTACAGCCGATACTGCACCGTGGTCGGTTTACAGGGGTGCGACAGCAGAATTGACTAAAATTCCCAGCATGAGAGTCAAATTTTAAATGTCAACATTTAATATAAATAATAAGCCTGAGGTTGAAATTGAATTAATTTCAACAGTTAGTTTAAAAAAAATATACTTTGAGCTAGGCCTGATCTTTGGTAACAATAGTATTGAAAGTTATGACCAACTTGTGATCCTGTTGGAGGAGGCTGCCCAAAACGATTTTCCGGATTATTTGAATAAAATCAGAGCATGTTCTCGTTCAATATTCATTAGAAATATATTAAGTTCTGACCAGCTCAGTGAAATTGCGCGACGTTACGGAATTAAGACGCCGGTTTCCTTCTCTTCTCCAGTCATGCATATTTCAAGCGCCAAGCTCCTTCCTGGGGTTGGGGACTTGAGCCCACATCAGGATTGGCCAAGCTGTCTTGGTTCATTCAATTCGATAATTGTGTGGATTGCATTAGGAGGCGCAACACAAGATTCTGGCGGGTTAGATTTTTATTGCGCTAACCGCGGAATATCACTATTAAGAGGCTCAATAAATCCAAGTGTTGTTGAGGCGCGACCTGAGGACTTAGCACAATTTGATAAGCAATATTTTTTTGTTTCACCAGGGGACGCTATTATATTTGGTCATTTTTTACCTCATGGATCTCGAAATGGTAAAACAAGAATAGCTGTTTCCCTGAGGATCGAAGATGCAAGTGACGAATTTTGGCAAAAACGGGGCTTTGAATACGCCCAAAAAACACAAATAGATAGAAGGCAATTTACTGATGATGAACTATTCAAGATCAACGCCATCATTGAGAAGAATTAAATGGGTTTTCAATCCTCAAGATCATGCAGATTTAGTATTTACTCATGCCCAAGTTCCAACGCCCTTTGTGATGAATGACCGAATTAGGGTCTTTATATCCGGAAGGGTCGGAAAAATTAGTCATGTATTTACTGTTGATATAACACCGCCTCCCGAATTCAGTGTGATATCGATAAGCAAAACACCCATATTTTCGCCTAGTCATAAAGTCGGGACCTTTGATGACGAGGGTGTCATGCCGAGCTGTTTTATAGAAGGGGATGATGGTGAAGTCCTTTTCTTGTACAGCGGTTGGAATTCACGTAATACTATTCCGTATCACAATAGCACCGGCATTGCAAAATATATTCCGAGTGAAAACAGAATCCAGCGACTCTTTGAGGGGCCCGTATTGGAGAGGACACATTTGCACCCATATTTGGCCGTAACACCAACGGTTTGGAAAAGTGGAGGTTTTTTTAATGCACTCTATATTTCTGGGCTGGAGTGGATAAAGGGGGGCGACAGATATGAGCCACTCTACGTCATAAAAAAAGCTACTTCAAAAAATCTCATAGAGTGGAATAGACCGACTGAGCAATTTATTCAATCTAGATACAAGCTAGAATGTTTTAGCAATCCATCGGTAAGGCGAAATACCGATGTACATTTTGACGTACTTTTTTGTTCACGAAACGCCTTTGACTTTCGTAGCAATCCATTAAATAGTTACAAAATTGGATACGCCAAAATTGATGGAAGCACCGTCATAAGGGGCGATGTTCAGTGGACAGGATCTCCCGAATCTTCTCTCGAAAATATAATGCAGTGTTACCCATCGTTCATAGAATGGGAGGGGAAAACATATGTTATCTACAATGGAAATGGATTTGGCACCACTGGTTTCGGGATCGCAGAATTCATTAAGGCTGGAGAGTAATCAGAATGCAAAATTTAAATGACAAATATTTTGTGAATGGGATACATATTGAGGAAAAAGTGTTCAATGTTGAAGAGGTAGAACAATTACGCACTGCTTTCTATGAGGTTCTTGATATTTGTGAGTCTTACAGAGCACAAAAAGGAGTGGTAAGTGGCATGGATAATACTGTTCACCATGTCCTGTTTATGCGAAAGATCTTCCAGCAGATGATTCAGAAGGATAAAAATAAAAAAATATTAGATCTTTTTTTTGATGAAAAAAAATACATTCTTAATTCATTAGGAGGCAACAATAATACAAAGGCTAATTATGCAAGCAATATTCATAGAGATGTAAGATTCTACACACAAGATCGTCTCATGTTGAATTCAATTTGGTGTATTTCTCCATTAAATAAAAATACTGGAAGTACCCAGTTTTTGTTAAATAGCCATCTCAATGAGAGTCCCCCAACTCAAAAAGAATTTGATGATTCATGTATCAGCATCGAGGCAGACGTCGGAAGTATTGTATATTTTGATTCCAGGATCTGGCATAGAGCAGGCAAGCCAATAGAGGGTCTTAGAGAAAGAATAATATACACACCGATATACAGTAGACCATTTATTAAACCGGGATTTAACTACAGCTTGGCTCTTCAAGAGTCAGAATATTTTAATGATTCTTCAGATTTAGTAAAGCAATTAAGTTCATATTTTTCAGACATACCCCAAAGTCACCTCGATTGGTATGGGTTTAACGAAAGGCGATTCTACTTAAAGGACCAGGATCAGTGATGGATGCACAGATAAAGCATGGTAATACATTAAATTCAGGCAGTAGATATGCTGCAGATTTTGATTATCTAATGCATGATTTTTGCATCGAGCGGTTCCTAGAAAAACTTAAGGGAAGAAACTGCCTTGAACTCGGGTGCTATCACGGTGAGATGACGAGAAAGTTATCAAGACTCTGTCTTTCCGTAACAGCTATGGACAATGATGAAGTATGCATCAACACAAGTAAGTTGGCATGCAAGTCGCATTCCAATGTGTCATTTATTCAATCTGATTTCAGCGAGTTTGAAGAATATAAAAATTATGATGTGATTTATTTTTCACATGCGCTAGAGCATGTTCCTGATGATTTAAAATTAATATCACATATTAATCGCCAGTTAAATCGAGATCAAGTGATGATTACTATAGTGCCAAATGGTACAAGTCTATCGAGACAGATTGCTGTTGAAATGGGCTTGATGAGGTTTCCACTCGAGATTACGGATTTTGAGAAAAAAATAGGGCATTATAGAACATATGATATGAAGACCTTGACAAGTCTTTTTCAAAGATCCGGAATGAACATTTTAGAATCAGGTGGAATTATGCCTAAGATATTTTCGAACAATCAGTTTGACAGAAGTTTACAAGCAGGGATAATTGATATGAATTATGTAAAAGCACTTAATAAATTAAGTGCTAAATATGAAGAGTTATGTTCCTCTATTTATTTAGTTTCAAAGAAGGGATGACAATGAAAACTGAACGATTGATCATGTCAGGTGCAAGAGAAAATTCAGAGTCGCTTTTAAAAGAAATGAGCGAGGCTCTTAAGTTATCGGCTGACAACCCTTATCTATTTGTCAGGACGGGATTAATTGCCAAATTGTTTTTTTATAAAGAGTTATATGAAATTATAGTGTCTGTGCCAGGAAGTATAGTAGAAGTTGGAAGTTGGTTTGGGCAGACATCAGTATTATTTGAGAATATAAGAGCAATAATAGAGCCGTTTAATTATTCTAGAAAAATTGTAAGTTTTGATACCTTTGATGGCTACAATGAAACATCTGGCTTAAATATTGGAAGTCAAGAAATACTCAAGTATAAAGTTGAGGATAATTGGATAGATTTATTAGAGAAAATCCAAGATGCTCATAAATCTATTAACAGTTCTGCATCAATATTTCACAATATTAAGGGGGATATCAGAGATACTATTCCAAAGTATTTGGAGGAAAATTGTGAACCGATTGCTCTAGTTTATTATGACATTGCAACATATGAAACTTTAAAATTCACCTTTAATACAGTCTTGCCATATATATCAAAGGGAGGTGTTTTCGTTTTTGACGATTATGGTTACCAGTACCAGGGTGTAAATCAATTCATTATCGAACAGGGAATTCATAAGAAATATCAGCTTATACACAGTAAGTACTATAAAAGTAAGGTTTACTTGGTGGTAACCTGATGGAGCCGCGTGCACTGGCGCCGGTATTGGTAGCAACGCACACTCGAATTGATCACTTAAAGCGAACAATTTCAGCGCTAAGGGAGAACGAGCTAGCTGCTAAGACCCATCTATTCATAGCTTCCGATGCCGCAAGAGACGAGAACGAAGTGAAGCAGGTCATGACAGTCCGGAACTACATTGATTCAATTGATGGGTTTCTTGCTGTTACTAAGATTTATAGAGAACAAAATTTTGGTCATTTCAAAAATTTCCAAGATGCAACGGATAAGGTCTTTTCACTTTACGATAAGATCATAAAGCTTGAAGACGATATAGTTACTGCACCTGGATTTCTCACCTTTATGAACAAAGGCTTATTGAAATACGAGCATGATAAGAGAGTGATTTCTATTTCTGGCCACTTATGGGAGGGCGTAAAAGGCACTAAGGAAACTATGCTTTTGCCAACTGCTAATGGCTGGGGGTGGGCTATTTGGAAAGATCGATTTTACTTAAATCGCCACGACGCTTTTTTGGCAAGAGATTTCCTTAATACCCCGCGTCTTTTTTTCAAAATGTGCGGTATAAATCCTCGCCTCGTACCTATGGTGACTAGAATAGCAACCAATAAATTAATAGCTGGAGATGTGAGTTGGAGCCTGTACATCATTAAGTACAATAAATTGGTACTTTTCCCAAGTGTAAGTTTGGTACGGAATATTGGGCATGATGGTTCCGGTCAAAACTGCGGGATCGACGAAAAATTTAACGAACAAGCAATTTCAACGAAAACGAGCTTTATTTTTGAAGATATTTCTAAACACGATATCAAAATATGCTCTAAAAGCTTCTTTATTAATAATGGAGGATATTCGCTCATGTCTTATCGGATATTTTTATATTGCTTAGGAAAAATATTTGGCGACAAGGGAATTGATAGATTAAGAAAAATAAAGAGTGGCTTTATAATATACAAAAATAATAATAATAAATTATAGTGATTTGCGATGAGATTCTTTTAACCCATAATGGAAAATTACTTTGTAATAGTTGATCATTCACTGAATATAAGTCAATACTAGTTGTGGGATGATTTTCGAACTCTCCGCCAATGTATTTTTCGAAAATTGGTGAATTTCGTGTATACAGGGCTTATGCGGTGACTGGGCTGGACCGAAGACTTGGAAAGGCTGTTAGTAATTCTTGGTGAAGGTCATTTAAAAATATCTCGGGATTCAAATATCCAGATTTTCTTGCCGACTCTTCGATGCGAATTTCCAAAGCTGCAGAATTATTCATATGCTCTATAATAATTTTTTCAATTTGTATGGATTGATGATAAATGTAATTAATATTTTCAGTCTGACTCATAATACTCGCGGCCATTTGATTAATCCAATATGGCCCTTCCTTGCAGATAGTTGGTATGCCAATACTTAATCCAACTATGGTGCCTGAACCACTAGAATAATTGGGTATGTCTAATATTGAATAAACATTTTTTTTTAGAAAATATTGCAGTTGAAGCAAAGGCATTGCTGTATTAAAACTGACATTCTTTAAATTCCAGCCATATATTTTCAGTTTGTCTACTAAAAAATATGGATACTTGGTCCCAATAAAAATAAATTTAAAATTGTGAGAGAGGACACTGAATTCTTTAAGAAATTCAGGGCCTATTTTAAACTGCTCAGCAATTATACAAAAATGGTATTTTTTGCGAGACTTATTAATTTTTAATACAAGTGGTGGAAGATCCCATCCACCTAATGAATCTAACTCTATTATTTTTTTTTCGGAAATAAATGGAGCAACAGTAACAGATTTGGGAATAATTAAAGCATCATAAAAATATTTATTTGAAGTTGTTATTAAGTTGTAGTAATTAAGCACATAAGCTGAGGTGTTTTTCAATACTTCTAACGTTTTCGTTGGTCTAAGGGGACCATCGGCATCAATGATGAAGTCTATATTCGTATTGCAATAATGTGTAGCCGACGCGACATCATTAAAAATCACAAGCTCGATTCCATCGATATGTTTTTCAGCTGGAAAATCACTGAATTTACAAAGAATCCATCTCATTTTTAAGTTGATTCTTACATAAGAAAGAATGGTTTTTTCAAAGAAGTGAGAGCTAGCATAGCTGCAAAAAAATGCGATAGTAATGTGTTCGTTAAGTACTTTATCTTTGAAATTTGTAGAAAACGAATCTTCTTGCTTGGTTGAGTGGAAGTAAAGATCCCATTGATTTTTTGTTAGATATATTCTTGGAAGTAACTCGCGAGGAATGTGCGAATGGTCAATTTCAAAATTAAATTTCCCTGATAGAAAATAGTCAATAAATTCTTCGTTATGTGATTTTAAAATGCGTGTAGGAACTCTTTTATAAATCTCTAGTCTGGTTCGATCTCTGAAGATACGAGCTCGATCTCTTAAGTTACGAATAATTGGTATCAGACCAGTTTTTCTTATTAAGTAAAAAATGTATTCTTTAAAACGGTGTGAGGATGTCAGCAATCTTTTAACGGTCACAAATTTTTGGAAGATTTTTTTTAAAAAAGATAACTTTCGAACTTCTGACATGATTTATTTGCTCTGAATTGTTTATTGCTCAGACTCGAGGAATTATTTGCTGCACCTAAATTTAATTTTGGCTAGGTTTTTTCATTGTATTGGCGTTTCACCAATGTGTTAAACATCAGTTTCACTACCTAGCTGCCTAATATTAATTGCTTCAATTTTACCGTAAACCATATAAATATTCCTTTGTAAATACAGAAGCGGCACTCTTTAGTTGCCGGCTAGTCGATCAATAAATTCGGGATAAAACCTTCCGACCCCATTTTCCAATCACGGATTGGTGTTGGAAGGATCTACGAATCGTTCTCAGGGAGCACAACGTATTTGCCAGCAGGAGTCGGCGAGATAACTGCAACGACAATACTGTGCTGGAGAGCTTTTTCTAGTTACTCAAACGATAACGCATGCATGACTATATTTATCCAAAAAGCAATGAGGGGGGGGTAGGATATTTGTGATTACATCGAGAAGTTGCATAACCTCGCAGATCTTTATAATCAGTAGCGTTCCAATAGATTCTTCTAAAACTACTATTATATTTAGAGCAAACTCATATCCGCAATACGTTCACGCCACTAATGGCGTTTGCTATAAAATTGGAAGAAATGTTTGAAGTTTTGTAGCCCGTCTCTCGACGGTTCGTAAATGATTTGAGATACAGTCTAAAATTCTGCGATTGACGAAATAGGACAATGATAACTGGGTTTTTTTCAACATAGCCCTATTTCAGAAATTTAGTTGATGGGTAATTCTCGATAATTAATTGTTGCAATGTGTCGATTGATAAATTTTTTTGATTGACAGTGTTCAAACTCTGATGGACAAACTGCTGCGCAGTGCCGACCATAGCCTTTCATGACAGGCAAGCCTGATAGGCTTCAAGGACGTTGTCGATTAGTGTAGTATCAAGTTTTTGGACTGACAAAATATCAAAATAAAAAATTGTTCTAGTTGCCATCCCAATATTTTGTTGCCATATATAGTTCATTAATTGAATAACGACACTTATAGCTGAGGTTCTCAGAACAACTTCACCGAAGTTGTCAAAAATAGTCCAGTCGCAGTAGCCGGCTGCTTCAAGGCTCTGTAGAGTTTCGGTGTATCGATTCTTTTGATCAATATTATCTAACTGGCACTCGAAAAAGATAATAGGAGAGTATTTTTTAATTGCAGCCATTGATGAGTCAATTACATCATAATCAAAGCCGTCTACATCACTCTTTAGTAGTCGAATTTTTAAAGTACTCAAAATGATTTCATCAAGTGGGCGTGATTTTATGCCCTGCTCGGTGCAAACTACCGCATGCTTTGTTCCTCCCTGGCCGGTTAGAGAAACATTCGAAATACTTTTTCCAACAAGTGCCTGAATAGCTTCAATCTTTAGCCCATCTAGCCTATCTTTCATTCTCTCTATATTTTTTTCAAGAAAGCGAAAAAAAGAGGTGTCGGGTTCAATGCAGACGTAACTAGCCCTGCTGTTTTGTGCAATCATACCCGCTAAGGTGTCTCCTACATTTGCGCCCACATCCACGATAGTATCTGACGGGGAGATGTACTTCGCGAGGTGCGGCAAAAATCTGTCATAGTTTGGGTACAGACGTTGGTAGGTTGGTAACAAATGGTTCGATGGCAATAATATCGAAAACTTGTCATATCGGTGCTCGAGGGGCAAGTTAAGATAGAGACGAACCTTGCGCAGAATTTTTTTTGCAATCTTGTCATACACACCTAGTTTGCTCTGATTGACGGTTTCCATTGCCTTTCTCGCTTAACCTCAATGACGGACAGACTATTCTACCTGTGACCTAGCCTGCGGACCAATGTTAGCCATTTATCTGTGTACTAATCAAGACTGGCTGAGGGTCGAAAGGGGGCGTTACGTTGCAACTTTAACCTGACACAGGGAGGCGGCTAAAAATGAGGCACGTTGCTGACGAACAATTCCAGGTCACTTGATTTGATAAATAGAGGCCGAGGATGCCGATACAAGTGTAAGAACATACTTGCCAAGTGCATCAATGGGTGACTTAGGAGGGTAGTAGATGGGTCAAGGGTGGCAGCTGTGGTGCTGGAATCCTATTTCTTAACCGGCTCTCAATCCGTCAGCACAGGACTCTCTGTTTTTTGTCGAAAAACAAGTCGTCAAACCGTTTTAATTAAATGCAGCGAACTGCCGCACCTTGGTGATGAATTCAATCAATAAGGCCTCATCGCATAGTTAAAGGATTAGTCGGTGAGAAAAGGGGCTAGACCTAGTTGACATTGTTAACAAAAAGCGGGAAAAAATGAATATCAAAGATCTTATTATTAAAATAATACGGCCTAATGGAAAGATAGACTTTTTGTTTTCTTTGCCAAGCGATGCCCTAATACTGGACGTAGGATGTGGGAATAACTCCCCCTACCGAGTAAAAAAAATACTTCCGCAATCTGTATACACAGGCATTGATGTGGGTGACTACAATCAAACAGAGCATAACAATTCTGATAGATACATCATTACATCTCCAGAAGAATTTAGCTCTGAAATTTCGAAGTTTAGCGAAGAGTTTGACGCAGTAATTTCATCTCACAATCTTGAGCATTGTGATCACAGAGATGAGACCCTTGAGGCGATGCTAGGGGCATTGAAAGTTGGGGGTAAATTATTTTTAAGCTTTCCTTGTGAGCAAAGCATCTTATTCCCAAAGCGAGGAGGGACGTTAAACTATTTTGATGATTCGACCCATAAGTTCATTCCTCCAAAATTTGATTCAGTTCTTTTAACGCTCGAGAAATTTGAATTTGAAGTGGTTTATTCGAACAAGAACTACAAACCAACGCTCTTGCGGCTCGTTGGTTTGATTTTGGAGCCCGTCTCACGGCTCAAAAACAGAAATCTGCTTGGCACATGGGAATATTACGGCTTTGAGTCAATTATTATTGCCAAGAAAACTCAAAAGCCTAAGCACTTACCGTGACGATCAGCGCGCAAACCAGAACCCAAAGCTGAAAATTGATTGAAGGATTCTATTCCTCATTCGTAGCAAGCATTGGCTTCGCAGATTCAATCCCGAACAGCACATGAGTAGACTCTGTAGTGTTTTGTTAACGGAGACGATACGGGAGAGTAATGCTTTTGAAAAGCCGAGCGAACATTGTCTGAAAACAACGATGCCATAGTGTAATAATTAACTAACGTAAAAGGTTCGCCCTCGACTGGTAGCGCCAAATAGGGGATGCGACAACTGCTCATTGCAGCCACCAAAACATCGTCAGGCACGTTAGAAAAGTTTAACTCCATTGCCCCCGGGATATCGATTTGTTGATATCCCTTGGCATCTAAAATTGGCCTGAAATAAACATGCGGATAACTCTTAACGTCAGACGGTGCTAGTACCACACCAGGGTAATGTTCTGCCATCATCTCGACCTCTTTCTTTAGTTCAGACTGGACTGAGTATCGTGTTATGTGTTTGCCAGCCAAAACGAGAGGTGTGATCAAGGTCACCAAACCTAATATCAACAAACCAAATTTAAATGGCGATATCGATGCATCAAGTGCAGGAGACTCATTTAATATGCCCTGAATGATCCATGCATGTAGGGGTATAAACGGCATCAGGTGATGTGAGCCGGCACCGGGCTTGCTCGCAATCACCGCCACGATCAACTCCACAGCAATTAACAAAATCGTTGGGATGAAGTACTTACTATTTTTACCTGGCCCTGTTAACAATAGATAAAGAATAGGGAAAAGCAAGACAAGCATATGAGTCAGGTTTTCTAGCAAAAGAGTATTAGATAGCCCGTGCTTGCGAAATAAGTCGAGGTAACTGACAAATCCGTATATTGAAATTTGTTGCGGAGTGTGGCTTGCGATCAACACGAAGAATATCGCTGCGAGAAAGACCAGACCCTTTTGTACAGTCCAAGACTTAAATAGATCGGGGCGGGCAAATATTGCAGTCACAATATAAGAGGCTGCGTGAATTTTAAGGCTTGCAGCGAGCCCAACCAGACAGCCGAGCACAATGCTGGTTTTTATTCGAACTGGTTGCCGCATCACCAGTAACGTCAACGTTACGAACAAGATAACGAGTGGTTCGGCACGATTCCAAAAATTAAACAGTCCAAATGGAATCAAAAATATCAAATATGCTCGAGCAAATCCGGTGAACATCTTAAGCAACACAATCGATGAAAAAATAAACGCCATCACACCCAGCAATTTTGAAGAAAAAATCACAGGTAGATTGACTGCCCCAAATAACGCCTGAGCCTCTGCCAAGAGCGGCCCATACATCAAGCCGTGCATCGAATATTCAGACAGAGGTGGATATATTTGCCCCTTCTGCAGATAGATCAAACCTAAGGATGCAATGGATGGCTCAACATGTTCGAGATAGCTAGGATAAAACAGATGGCTGATTGCCATCGCGATAAGTAGAAAAAAATCTACGCCTACGATTAGCCTTAACAGCCTGTCAAGTAGATCTGCTCTTAACAGTTTGAAGTAATACAGTACGGCGCCAACCAAGGTGCCGCTAATTGCCCAAGGAACAAGCCATAAATATGTCAAAGTTTCGTAGATACTTTTGTAGAAGCTGTAAGTTTCAGCACTAATCACAAAGACCTTCCTATGAATATCTTCTCGAACAATTTAGAGTTACGCTCATGCTGTCTCATTAGAATCGAACACAACACAATCTAGGCTGTCGGGTTGATTGAGATATCTAAACAATTATAATTGACTCAAAGTCATAATGACCCTAAGTATGGGTTCGACAAAATTAAGAGCTAAATCGTAATTGACTTTTCCAAACACAACGTACCAACTAGTAAGCATGACTCGTCATGAAATATAGACCAGAGATCGATGGCTTACGTGCATTGGCAGTCCTGCCAGTTATTCTTTCGCATGCTGGGTTTCAAGCAGTAAGCGGCGGTTTTGTAGGTGTTGATGTTTTTTTTGTGATCAGCGGCTATCTGATCACGTCGATCATTTTGGCAGAGAAAGCAGCTAATACATTTTCCCTCACTAATTTTTATGAGCGCAGAGCGCGGCGGATTCTTCCCGCTTTGTTTGTTGTGATGGTTTTTTGCTTACCGCTAGCCTGGTGGTTATTGTTGCCAGCCGACTTGAAAAACTTCTCAAAAAGCGTAATCGCAGTTTCAACGTTCACCTCAAATTTTTTATTTTGGAGATGGAGCGGTTATTTTGACACGGCGTCTCAACTAAAGCCCCTCTTGCATACTTGGACCTTAGCGGTTGAAGAGCAATTCTATTTATTGTTTCCGTTATTTTTACTTTTGCTTTGGCGTGTGGGAAAGAGTCGAATATTTATTGTTTTAACGGTGGCCGCCTTGTTAAGCTTTGGCTTAGGGCAGTACTTTTCAGTGAGCAGGCCTTTTTTCGCTTTCTATTTGCTTCCGACCCGCGGTTGGGAGTTGTTACTCGGGGTTTTGTTGGCTCTTTGGCAAAACTCGGTTGGCGATAACCGCACGGTTTCAGCCACTACCCTCAGCGCCTTAAGTTTTGTAGGTTTATTTGCCGTCTTGGGTTCGATATTTCTGTTTACCAAAGATGTCATTACTCCGAGCTTTTTTACGCTTATTCCAACACTAGGCACCGCCTTGATAATCTTTGGTGCAAATCAAGGCAACATAGTCGGAAAACTCTTGTCAGCCAAGATACTTGTTCTGATCGGTTTGCTGAGTTACAGCGCCTATTTGTGGCATCAGCCCCTGCTCGCTTTTGCCAGGCATCGATATGGTGATCTTTCTGATACTGTGCTCATTGCAATTGTTCTAGTGACTTTTTTATTGTCATTCCTCAGTTGGAAATTTATTGAAACACCAGTTAGAAATCAGAAAAAATTTAGCAGAGAATTTATCTTTAAGGGTACTGGAATTTGCAGTGCTATTTTTATTTGTATCGGTTTAGCGGGGTTGTTGACCAATGGCTTTTCGCAAAGATTTTCGATAGACGATAAAGAAATTGCAGAACTAGATGTATTTGAACAGTCGCGATATACCGACAAAGTATTTCTCCAGCACGAACATAAAAATTTTGAAGACAACGGCAAACGGAAAATCCTGTTAATTGGCGATAGTTATGCTAGGGATATAGCCAACGTAGTTTTTGAGTCTAACTTAAAAAATAATCTTCAACTCTCAACACATCACATTGCGGTACTTTGTGGCAATCTATCACAAGGTTTTGATCTTAAAAAACTTATACCAAAAGAACTCTTGCCAGGTTGCGTTCGCGATGGTTGGTATGAAGTCGCAGGAATTCAGCGTCAGTTAGTTGAGGCAGACGAAATCTGGTTGGCGTCTAAATGGCAGCCTTGGGTTGCACAAAAATTGCCTGAATCGGTAGAGCATTTAAAGTCAAAATACAATAAAAAAATCGTCGTCTTTGGAACTAAAGACTTTGGTGTGGTGAACGCTAAAAACCTGCTCGGCTCCGCTTATCTTGAGCGTATTACCTTGAGCAACGCAGTTTCTAAAGAAACCGAGCAAGTCAATCTACTGATGCAAGCAAGCTTGCCATCGGGCGTCTTCATCAACTTATTGGGTATTTTTTGTAACCCGAAAAATGAATGCCGGCTTTTTGATGAGCAGGGAAAATTGGTGTCGTATGACGGCACCCACTTGACTGCGGCCGGTGCTAGACTGTTGGGGTCGAAGCTCCAACGTTACCCTGACTTGTTAAAAAAATAATTAAAGGCAAGTCTTTGTGACCAGTGCTGAAACTTACAGTTTGTATAGAGATATTTATCAGTAGTTCACAGGTTTTCGGCTTGTTGCGTGAGCAATTATGCGGTGGGCTCGATTTTTTTCGTTAAAAGATTCGTTGAATGGCGCAAGGCTTCACTGACAAATACGTCAGAAATACAAGGTACCGTAGTGATCAGCTCGCCGAGGTAGCGACACTGCCAATTACATCCAAAGCATTCCATTGGATAAGTCAGTGCTATCGGCATGACGCTACTTGCGTTGGACTCGATGTGATATGGCAAAAAGCGCCCGAAATGCCCGCCACCTAGTATGCAAACTGAGGGTGTATCGGTAGCAGCTGCAATGTGAGTGGGCGAGGAGTCGTTAGTCACGACAAGAGCTGCGTGACGTATGATTTCTACCAGTTCTGTCAGAGTTGTCAGTCCAGCAGTATTGGTTAAGTTTTTCATGTTCAAGTTTTGCGCTAGCCCTGCACAAAGCATCTGATCATCTTTGCCGCCGCATAGAACAAATTGAACATCGAATTGCTGATTGATCTGGCAGATCAATTCATGAAAATGCTGAATAGGCCACCTTTTGGGCTGCCATGACGCGCCCGGTGCAATCACGACATAAGGCTTCTCAAATATCAATTCCGACTTAAGTGTGGCCGTATGAGGTATGACTGGCAGGCTGCTTAGGAAATCATTGCAGCCAAGTTCCCGTACAAAATGCGCATTGATGTTGAGTTCCATCAAATAGTTCGTGTTAGTCACTACAAGTTTTGTGTACCAGCGGTCTGTAGTTGTTTTCAGGTGTTCTGAAATATTATTGGAATCGCCGTTATATCCGATTCTGTCAGGCGCAAAGCATGCTCTAGTGAAAAGATCACCTACAAACTCTCTCGAGAAAGTGGGTTGTATTGCGATTGCAAAGTTAGACCAACGCAGTTTAGTTAGTGTCCAAGCTCTATAAAGATAGTTTGTTCGTAACTCGTGAACATTGATACTAATAACCTCATCCCAGTGAGGTAAGGACGATGCGAGGTCAGAGCAAGTGCTATTGACCGCAAGCGTAATTTTTTTATTTGGATAAAGGCGCCTATACGCTTGAGCTGAGTCAAGCCACAACACAAAGTCACCGATTAAATCTAACCTGATCAGTAAAACGCCGGTTCGTTTTTTATGGAAGGTCGGCAAATAATCTAAGAGCCAATACCTTTCTGTGACGACCTCTACGGTAAATTTGATTGTGGCGTGGAACGCTCGATATGAGAAGTTCTTGAAGCGCCAAATAGCGGACTTAAGCTTGCGCTTGAGAATCTGCACGACTAGCCTTCACTTGAACCTATGCCAGCTAGACGCCTGAAGACTGGCGAGGCTTGCATGAGGTGGTCGTATTCTCCGTCAGCCACGACCAAACCTCCGTCGAGCATGACGATGCGGTCACATGCCTGAATCGTGCGTAAGCGGTGTGCAATTAATATCATGGTGCATTGTTGACTTAGCTTTTGTACCGCCTGCATGACCGCGTCTTCCGTCATGCCATCCAAAGCGCTCGTAGCCTCATCAAAAATCAGGACATCCGGTTGGTGATACAGAGCTCTTGCGATACCAAGTCGTTGTCTTTGGCCGCCAGAGAGTTTGACGCCGCGCTCGCCTACAATTGTCTCGTAACTGTCCGGCAATAGATCAATAAATTCTTCCGCTTGCGCCATATGCGCAGCGCGTTTTACTGCAAGTACATCAATTTTCTCTTTAGGAATGCCAAGTGCGATATTTTCTGCAATCGACGCATTGGTAAGAAATACGCCTTGCGGTACATAGCCTACACGCCTGCGCCAAGATCGCTCGTTCTCTTCGGTTAACAGTACGCCATCGACAGTGATATTGCCTGAGCGGGGCTGATATAGACCTAAAATCACATCGGCGAGGGTTGTCTTGCCCGAGCCGGTTTTACCAACAAAGCCAATGCTCTGATTCTTTAAAATCGTGAGCGAAACACCGTTTAAAGAGGGCGTATGAGCCGTTGGGTATTGAAAAATAATATCAGACAGTACAAGCGAGTGGTTAAAAGCTAACGGCTTAGCGTCGATCGTTTGGACAGGGAGCGCAATATGACTGCGAACGGTCTTTAGATCGAGCACTAACGACTCGACGGCTTTAGTGTGATACTTAATCGTGATGGCAGCAGCAAAAAATTGCTGAAAAATTGGCACAAGACGATTACCTGCAAGAGCATAAAGTGCCAAAGATGGCACCGCTGCGGTGCCTTCGCCCTTTAATACAAAGGCGAGAGTCACTGCCACGATGCCGGCGTAGGCGATCACTTCAATGACGTAGCGCGGCAGTGCCGCCGCCAGCAGGTTTTGGGCCTGTGTCTTGACCAGAGTGCTTAATGCCTGATTGTAGCTAGTCGTAGAGGTGGATTCTCTTCCAAGAACGCGCAATTCTTTGATGCCAGCAAATCCTTCGAGCGTTGCGCGGCCCAGTGCAACACTGGACTCGACCATCTTGGCGCCAAGTCGTGATTGCCGGACCCTAATGAGGCGATAGACAATCATGTAGCCGCCGCCTAAGACGACGACGGTGCCTAGTGCAACGAGTGGGTCAACAATAACAATAAAGCTGATCAACACAAAACCGCTCAAGCCTTTTGCGACCACCCCTAGTAGTGATGCGAGGAAGCCACCTAATGCAGACTCTACATCGCTACCTAATACACGGCTGAGGGACGCGGTGTCTCGTTCCAGATGAAAAGAGTACGGGAGACGCATAAAGCCAGCAAATAACTCTGATGAAAGTGCTTGTCGAGCCTTCGCGATATAACGCGTTTGTACCCATAAGTTGGCCGCGCTTACCGCATTTCCTAATGCCAAGACGCAAATCGTGAGACCACCTGCAGCGACGACAGCGCCTTGTTGGGTATGAATGCCTATCGCCGTCGTGAATTGTTCAATCCAGACGTAGCGCGTGATAATGCCCGGATCCATGACAATGGCCATGAAAGGTAAGATTGAGGCGACGCTTGCGGTCTCAAAGAGCGCAGAAAATAGGCTCACGCATACAACCCCGTAGAGACCTTTGCGGCTAGACGGAGGGAGAATCAGATAAAGCTGCCTAAACGGACGCAGTATTGTTTGAAAAATATTCACAAGAACGGTTGTCAAGCCATATTGGTTAGCGTCATCGCTGCAATCAAAATATTAGATATATTGCCATTATTGTACTTTGGTATCTACGAAAATCTTAGAGGGAAGCTTGATCTGTGACTCAAGGTTTCGTAGCATGTTTGTTCCACTCGTCAAACTTCTCAAACACCACGCGAGCGCCGAAGTCTGTAAGGTGGGTTGGATCCCGATAAATGAGATGCCCAGATTTAGTATGGCCATCGAAACAACTTATTTGACCGCAACCTGCATCAATTAAAACTTGGGACTGGTTAAACACCCTAAAGTTTTGATTCTTGCTTAGCTCAGCTAATGCTTTCTCCCAAGGTTGATTGACTAAGGGATCGAATAAAACCACTGAATTTTTTGAGTTTTGCTGTAGTACGCCAGCTTTCTTGGGGTCATACTTTAAGCGTACTCTTGGCTCAAATAAGACGACACGCGCATTGGACTTAAGCAATGCCTCAACCAACTGCTTGAATTCATCCACTTCAGTGGCGGTGTGCAACTCTCCCGCACTTACTAATAAATAGGTTGTGAAGGTATTTTTACGTGCTAAATCAAGTAATAACGAACGTGATTGGCTGCAGCGCTTATTACTAGGTGAATCTTTAAAGTTAGATAAATACCCGCACCCCAACACTGAAAACATCGAGCCATTCAATCGATGTGCGTTTAAATAGTTTGTGAATGTATTTCCAAAATCACCTGTGTGGGAATCACCCACAATCAACATATTTTGGGGCTCATCTGGAAAGCTCGCGACACGGCAAGGTTTCATAACGTCTGTATAGCACTGCTGATCATTCAGCCCATGAAATTTGTAATTAATCCAACTGGTTTGAAAATAGTTTTTGGGGAGGTGATTCAGACGATACAAATAACCGCCAGTGTGTTTGACGACAAAGAAAAACAGGATGAAGGCGCAACTGCAAAAGCCCAAGAACCACCAAAAGCTTCTTTTTGGCGAAATCGTGCCGATGCGCCAAATCGGTTCGATAAAGCGCCAGGTCAGGTAGCCAAAACCAAAAGAGCAAAGAATGAGTATCCAGGTGAGGTTAATACTTAGTGGTTCAAGTTCGCGCAGACGAAAGAATGCAAACAGCGGCTGATGCCATAGATAGGCACTGTAGCTGACAAGACCAATAATGACTAATGGCTTGGCCCCTAGGGCTTTACCCACGACAGTCTGTTGCGTTGAAAAAATGAGTAAAAGTGCCGTACCAAAAACCGGGACAAATGCCCAAAGGCCAGGATAAAAATAAGTCTTCTTAAAAAAAAGAATCGAATAAATAGTGAGAGCTAAGCCAAATAAGCTGACTGTTTCTGTGATGAATCTGTTGTCTTTTATTTTTGAGTAATAGCTTGATAAGACAACTAATGCAGCCATTGCGCCAATGATGAATTCCCATATTCTTGTGGGCAACAGAAAAAAAGCAAAAGTGGGCTTGAAAATACTCGACCATACCGAGAGCGCGAAGCTAGCAATGCCGAGCGTTAGCAAAACGGCAATGCCAATGCTTTTAGTTAACCGCTGGGTGATGACCAGTAGGACGGGAAATAAAAAATAGAATTGCTCTTCAACAGCAAGGCTCCAGGTGTGCAACAGGGGCCTAAATTCTGCACTTGTTGAAAAATATCCACTATCGTTCCAAAAAAAGAAATTTGAACCGAAGAACAAGACAGATAATAGACTTTTGGAAAACTCGGTTAACTCACCTGGTAGCATCCATAGCCAGGCAAAAACCATAGAGACGAGCAAAACGGTAAACAGAGCAGGGAGCAATCGACGTGCGCGGCGTTCATAAAAAGCTTTAAAACTAAAATGCCCCGTCTTGTGGTCTTGGATAATAATCGATGTAATTAAAAAGCCGCTGATCACAAAAAAAATATCGACGCCGACATAGCCGCCTTCAAAGTTCTTAAAACCGGCATGAAATAGAACAATCGATAAAACGGCTAGGGCTCGCAACCCGTCGATTTCTTTGCGATAAGTGAGCTTCATGGGTTCTTTAGGTAAATCGCGATGAGACTTCCAAGACAACCCAATTTTAGGCGAAGAGAGCTATCGGTAGCGAAATATATCGTAAGGAATATCTTAAACTGAGGGCCTATTTAAACGGAATCACGAGCATATGGTGCGGACTAGCGAACAAGTTTTAAAGCTCTTAACCCTGGTCGGTTTTATTGTGATCGGCTTGGCAGGAGTTTATGCAGCACGAGGTATGTATTCTGACGGTGCTTACTGGCTAGTTGAGATGTTACCGCGTGGTGGGTTCTACATCTTTGATCCGCATCGGGCGCATGTACAAGTCTTGGTTCAGGCGCCGGTGGCTTTCGCAATCTGGTTAGGGACATTAGATTTAAATTTTCTAATTCGATTGCACAGTGTTGGATTCATATGCGTCCCACTTGCATTCTGGTTGGGTGCGTTGGCCCTGCAAATGAAAAGTCGACTCTTTTGGCTTTTTTTGCTGGCTTTTACAGTTTCATATTTGCGCTCAAATTTTTTTGCGGCAGGTGAGTTTAGTTCAGCCTATGCAATGACTGCTTTTTGTGCGTCCGTGCTGTTGCGTCCAAAAGTGACGATTTCCCAAGCACTATCGATGCTGGTCACTGCAGGGTTATTAGTAAAGTCCTATGAGGCAACGCTATTTTTAGGTTCCTTTCTGATCGGCTTAACTACCTTACGTCTCTTTAAAGAGTTGCAAGATGAACGAGCGACTCGAATCCTCTTTAAGCTTTCAATTTTTTTGTTTTTATGGGCTGCATACATTGGGGCTCGTTCGACGTTTTTTCAGCGAGCATATGATGGGAAAGGCGCAGCGAACTTAGGGGCATTGACGGAGCTGCATTTACTCTACTTGATGGTGATTCCCGCGCTAATCGGATGGATGTTCACTAAGTATGCCCGTTCAACTCGCCGGTGGCTAGGGATGGGTATCGTAGTGTTGGCGGGCATCTATGTAATCTATAGCTTGCGCTGGGATCCCAGCAATATAAGTTATGGCTACTACAGTTACGCATACAGAGCGCTATGCTGTTTTCTATTGATTGGCGTTTTATCTTTGGCGGCGCTCATACGCTTTTGGCCAAATTTTTTTACCAATGCAGCCTCGGCGGAGACATCCTTTTATATACAGATAGCCGCAATCGCCTTTTTTGGTTCGATGGCGTGGTTAATGCTGCACCACACCTACGGATATTACAAATGGGCACAGCGGTTTGAGCGCGTTGCGGTCGAGTTGCGTGTGAATACGCCTATCGATAAGACCGCAATCAATACCATTCACGGCTTAACTTATGGCTACAACTGGATGTGGGGCAATCCCTCAACGAGTATTTTGTTACGAGGCAACGCTGAAGCCATTGTTCTGAACAACAGTATATACATGGGACAAGAGCAAAGTATTTATGAAAATTTAAAGGCTTCAGACTCTAAGGAATCAGGCCTGCCATCAAAGATCGACCTCTATCCATTGAAGCCTTACATCAAGCCCTCTCTTCTCTTTCCGTAAACTTAGCGAAAACTTTTACTCAAAATAACGTTGTAGTTGAGCTATGTGATGTTTTAGCATAGCTAGGCTTCATATTCACTTTGGCTGCATTAGTTCGCCATAAGTTTGAAAATTGTAGAAACTTCTCTTCCGTCAACAATGATGCTGTGAAATTTCTTATAGTTTTGTGGTGGCCCCGTAAATCGCGATCCATCATAAAAACGATAATTTGTGATCAGATAGTCGGGCGGCGCGCTGCCTGAATCAGTATTAAGTCTGCTGCGTTCAACTGAGCCAAGTAGGCCGACAGATTGGACTAAGGATGTCGCTCCGATGGGGGCAATTGTGATGGTGGGCCGTGTGTCGTGACGTAGGACGTATCGCAGCAAATCTGCATTGGTTACACCCCAGTAATCCCATTCTAAATCTGGCTGGGATGGTTTTGAAACGAGTTGATTGAAATACAAGTATTGATAGGGATGCCAACGTATCATCCAGACCATATTAAGACCAATCTGCAGAACGATGGCCCAAGTGAAAAGATGAACGATAGCGCGTCCGACAAATTTCTTAGATAACAAAAGTTGTGCGCCCATTGCCGCAAGTAAGACGATGCCGGGATACACAAAGTAAAGTTGTCGCCAGCCATCATACAAAGTAGAGTTCAATAAACCAGTGATGACTAACGGCCCGACCGCGATACCTGCGATTAAAGTACTTTGTAAATTGTTTGTATTGCGCAAATACTGAAACGGCGACGATATAAACTGAAATGCCACTCGGCCAAACCCCAAAACTGCCAATGCTCCAAAAAGTAGGGGGGTCGTGAAGGCAATCCAAACTACGGAGTAATGCCAAGGTAGGTTTTTGGCAGAAACAAACTGCCCCAGATACAAGTTGTAGTTATCCCATCGGAAGCGCGCCATGTTTCGGTACGCTTGCAGGAGGTGGGCGATAGGTGACTCCCACAGCCACGGCCACAGGGCATAAGCGATAACTACCGCACTAATAAAATAGGCGAATGCAAGTATCAAACAGTGTTTAAACGATATTTTTTTATAGGCGAGCAGGATGAAAAGCGTGAATCCTGTCAATACTAAGAAAATGAGTCCTGGTAGGCGCACTGTTAGAGCAACCGCAGTTGCCAAACCATGCAGGACTGCGCTGCGCCACGTTAACATCGAAGTCATGCGCGAGCCCGTATAGAGGCATATCGCAAATAAAGACATAAAAACAATATCTTTATTATTATAAAAAGCTTCGCCGTAAATCCTCGGGCTCGTGATCAGAATGGTGCTAGCCAAAAGACCAATTCGCCAATCATCGAACTGGCTAGCGGCAACTTTATAAATTGAGAGGGCGCCAGCAAAAAAAATGGCGAAAGTTAAAAAATGCCTCAGCAAATACTGCTGGCGACTATCATTGATAGAAAAGATGCGTTCAATAACCAGCGCAGGCAAATCAAACGACACACCATAATCCCGATCTCGATATTGCATGAGTGGAATGTCTTGCGCGGCAAGTACTGGGTCAAGAGAGAGTAGGGGTAGTTGCAGTTTCTCAAGAGCATAGCGCAGGCTAACAGCGCCGTTAGTGCGGCTAACATGCTCATCAAACGAAATGCCATAGTCGGGGAATGTGAATAACCCGACTAGAAAGAAAATGACGAAATATCCGATAACAATATGTCGCTGGCTTTCAAGAACCTTAAGGCGGATAGGATTATTCAAATTATCGCTACGAGATAGAGGTCGGTTCAGCAAACTGTAACTAGATTGCAGTGTTAGGACTAATCGTTGGACTGCATTAGACACTGCGCATTATATAAAGAATTGTTTTGCCAAACGATTCCAAGCGACGATTGATAAATGCGCGAAAATTTACCTAAACCATCGATTCTGCTGACAATATCAGACGTTAAGTTCTCGACAATAATGAGATCTGCCGAATCGGACAAGGCTGATACTTGTTGTGGGTATCGTGTATTCTGAGTGCCACTTCCATAGAGTACCGTTGCCGGTAGCCAACGCACCATCGAAGTCATCTCAAGATTAAAGTTCCACGGGTAGTCTGCATGCAGAAGTAAATCTTTGGGGCAGGTGCGTACAAGTTTCACTAACTCGCTATTTAGTCGGGTTTTATTGGTTAACTCAAGTCCGTTGAAATAACTCAATAGCAGCAGTGGACGTACTTGTTGTAACTGTGCGGCGAGCAAGATAGTGAGTAAGACCAGTAGAATCCTTCGCACACTGTTTACTTTAATGCTAAACAAAAAACCAAATCCAACAACAAATAACGGCATCAGCGCGGGCGAGAGGGTCCGATAATCAAAAACAATATTGGGATCAAAAAAAGACCGCATCAATAATAGGAATATCAAGTACCCAGTCACAAAAATGCTGGCTAAAAAAACAAGCCAGGATTTGTTGTTAGATACTAAGGTGCCAGATCCGAATAGAAAAATTCTAACTATCCCGGTAGTTGAGACAACAAAAAGGGTACAGACGATGCATAGACCAACGAGCCAAGATAAAAGCGCCAACGTAGGATAAGCCCCATCCGCGGAAGATCCCAACAACCATTGACCAATATTCGATAGCCCGAGGTTTATATCGGTAAGTGTTGGCGGATGGAAGATTAGTGGCCGTAGATTAGCCTCCGTGTCGCCTACGCCGAGTCGTTGACGCCACCAACCTAAAAATAGTAAAGCCGGTATGGTTTGCGCAACGATGCCCAACCATTTGAACCGCTCATCATTGTCGGTTTTAATAATTAGGAGTGCAAAAATATTTAGTGCGATCACACAAAGCCCAGCATAACGCGTGAGCGTAGCAATAAAACCAATAATAGAGAGCAAAACAATGAGGCGCGCCCGAGCGCCCTCTCTGGCGTGTGCAAGGGCGCAAAGGGCAATGAGGTCGAGAAGGATAATTGGTAAAAATAATGCTTCGCTAAGGGCGTAGAAATACGTGTGTGTAATGACCGGATGCAGAGCTAATAGCCCAGCAAAGACATACATCCATTTGTCAAATTTACTTGCGAAAACTTTCCACAAAATCCCAAGCAATAAAAAAACGCATCCGAACAAGACGGCATTTATAAGCCTGCTGCTGAGATAAAAATCACCTTCAATGAAGCGTGCGGCGAGTCCAATGATTAGCGGATACAGTGGGGGCCACTGAACACTGAAATAGTCAAAGCCTCTACCCTGCAAGTAGCCTTGGGCTGACTTAAGGTAGGCAACAGAATCTGGGCTCATGCCCAGCCCACGCGGGGTAAAAAAAATTAGAGACGCCGACAAGCATAAAGCCGTCGCAACCCACAGTACCAAAGCGGGTGTCATGGACCGGCTGTAACTCATTTAACGCCTTGAGTTGCAATCGTGTCGGCAATGACGGCGTTTCCAAGTGCATTGAAATGCGCATCACCAGCAAAATAATATTTATTGACGACGGCATTCGGTCCGGAACCGTCGGCCAATTTGAAGAACCTAGGAAACGTATTGTAAAAATGAAGACAGCGGGTACGACAAAAGTCGCGCCAAATCTGAACGTGCAATGAGTCGACCGTGTCGTAGAGAAGTTGACCAGGCCATGGATAGACTCCGATGGATAATGTGGCGCCGTGCTTCGTGACCAAGGTATACAGCTCAGCCATTTCGCGCTGCATTTTTATTAGGTTACCTTGAACACCCTCTGGGCCATAATGAGGTGATCGGACGTTATAGGTCCATTCGCTTTTTGGATAATCACGCAGATAGATTCCGTCGTAGATATTTGCTAGAAAAGGCGATGCATTCCGTGACTGCTCAGTTGTAGAAGTAGTTACCTCGGGACGTTGATTGAGATCTACTCCGCTGGGTTTGTACTCTTGGGCTTTGTCTGATACAGCACTCTCGGCGGCTAATTCAGCGGTCGCAGCCGTAGTCGTGGAAGTCATTGAATCGGCAATGATGTCGGACTTGGATGGTTGAATTAATTTCAAATCCTTAATGTTCGCCCAAGCAGTTCCAGTCAGCGGGAAATATGTCGAGGCAAGCCGCCGCAAGCGTCTCAGACCCACTAATGGATAGGACTCCCCCTTATCGACCACGATACGATCGAGGTGTAGATCATACGCATTTGCTTCATCGTAAATGTCAGCAATATCAATAAAAACGATTACATGTTCAAAACGGAACCCATTCGCGTATAGCTCTTTGAGCTTAGCTAAATAAATGGCTGGGGAATAAGAAACAACACCAAGATTCGCGATGCGTAATGTCGGGTAGCGCTCTGCAATCATCCCAACGAAAGTATCTTCAAAAGGTAGGCCGATACCTTCGGTGAAACTATCACCCATAAAAGCAACGTTGAACGACTTGCTAGGGTCGGGACTGCGATTGCAGTGATCCTTAAAGCCGAATTGATTCGTACAGATTTTGTAGGTCCAGTCGCCCCAGCGACCCTGACCGCTGTAATTGGCCTTTAACGTGTGATGATAAATCGGATGTTGTATACGAAACGAATCAGATTCACGGATCGCAGACAAAAGCCAGCGCCCCATAAAAAAATCGATAGTTAAAAAAAGTACAAGGCTAACGGCAAGAATCACAGATAAGTCGAGGACCTGTTTTTTTAGAGTAGACACAAATCCCCTTCGCATATATCACGCCTTGAATTTCTTTGACCGCACACTAGCAACCTATTTGAGGCCCGTCACTCTATATAGATTTTGCACGGGAGTGCTCAATAGTAATTCTTTTTGAATGCTGGCTAGGTGTGGATAGCTTGGCGAAATCAAAAATACCGGTCGATCCTTTTTAAGTTCTTCTGAAATGGCATCGACCGCTATATTTTTATCAAGCCCACCTTTGCCAGGTGCATGAAATTGCCGATTAAATATATTAAAGTACCAAAAATTAGGATCAATGGAGCTCATGCGTAGTTCCATGGCTGGGACCAGAGACATACCAAACCAGCGCGCGCAATTCAATAAGTTGCAATTAAAGGCTCCGATGACTAACGGTTCGTCGTATTTTTGTAGCGTTGCTATCACCTGGTTCTGCGAATCGACACCGCTAGCATGGTCCTGTGAAATTGTTTGAATGGATTGAATTAACGAAGAATACGCAATGAAGGTAACGGCAAAAAACCAAGTCCAGCAAGCGAGCGTTTTGACATGGCGTCCCGCAGGCATGACGACAAAGTGATTGACTAGCCATGCAAATGCTAGTGGGGTTACCGAGAGTGTGGGGACCATGTAGCTTGGGCCCAGATGCTTCGCGACCATCATTGTGTGTGCAATTGCGGCAAAAATAAATACAGCCGAGATGAGCAGAAGATCACCATTGATTTTGAAATTTGAAGAAAATATTTTTAGCCATCTAGGCGTATTTTGATCTCTACGTAGTGGCTTAGTTAAGACATAAAACAGCACGACAATGACAGAGAGCCCAGCGATACCGAATATGACGTAATAAAAAATCCCAAAATGGCCCATGAGCCATCCGATCGAGCCCTTGAGCTGAGCCCACGACAGCATCGTCGTGGATCCTTGCCCATGCATGCCTGAGTGCGAGATCACCTTAAAGAACCAGCGAAACATATCGCCCAGTCGCGAAAGTATAGGAACGACCCCACAGAACCATGCGAGTAAAGAAAACAAGAACGCTCTGAGGATGAGTGAAGGCGACCGAATTAAAAACAGCAAACTAAACAGAGGAGCGAACGTAACCTTGATCGCTAGCCCGACACCGCAAAGAATGCCTGCCCACATAGCGATAGATTTTCGTGAGGAAGGACTTACGTTATGGTTGCTAAGAACGAGTGGTGCAAGTACTGTGACGAGCGCAAGCGATACGCTGATTAAAAGTGCTTCGGGCGTAGGAAAAACAATATTTGGTACAGTCATTGGATAGAGTAGCGGGGTCGTTTGACAACCAAACGCGAGTGCCCGACTTGCCGTAAAGCGGTAGATCTGTAAGCCAAGTCGGTAGAGCACGTATCCCGTCAGCGCTAGCAAGACAAGGCTGGTCGAAAGCAAGAAGTATTCGGGTTTGTCTAGGACAGTATCAAATAAGCCTAACCGTGTAACGCCGGTTGCACTAAGCAACATCCAGCAAATGACAATCAGGGCGGCAATTAAAGACTGTAATGGTGTGCCCGGGTGATCCGTGTGTACCGGGGCATTTCCCTGTAGGATATCTATGCCAGAAAAGAGATATTGGTAGGCGGGATCTTGTCCGAACCCAGTGTGACTGTTGATGTGGAGCGGATAAAGATCATGAATCAGCGCCAGACCGGCCAATACGACCGTCGCTGGACCGATGGCTAACATCCATTTCGAAAATCTATCGGGATTGGACATTTTAAATATTCAGCATGCAACGCCTGCATGCGACGCAAAAAATACTATAAAGGTTGATCGTTTAGTAAAAGCTTTTCGAGCGCCGTGACACAAATTTCTTTTGAAAAGTGTTGCGAAGCATACACCTTGCCTCTTTGCCCTATTTTATTAAACTCTGCTGCGTCAGCAAGTAGATTTTGCATGGCTAATACGCAAGCCGTTAAATCGTTTGAATATGCCGAGACACCGCAGTTTGACGCCGAGATTAAGTCGTGTGCGTCACTTGACGCGTGTAAAAATGCGGCGACCGGAAGGCCCGATGCCATATGCCCTAATATCTTACCGGGTACGACGGGTGTCTGATTCTGAGGGCTCAAGCACACCAATCCGATATCGCAGCTATCTAGTAAGTCGGGGTAAGCCTCACGAGATATGAACCCTTCAAATCGCACGTTGGTAAGTTTCTTAGCTGTTGCGTGCTGTTCCAACTTTGCTCTCTCTTTGCCGTCACCTACCATTAGGAATAAGAGGTCCGATCTGTCCTGCATGCGTTCGGCAATATCTAAAATTAGTTCAAGGTATTGCGAGGGCCCCATCACTCCAGCGAAAACGGCTACGTATTTTTGCGTGATTGCCCATTTTTTTCTGAAATCGATTCGTCGTTTGTCAACACTGTGGTGTTCAATGTCGACCCAGTTATGAAGCAGCTGCAGTTTGGGTGCGAGGTCCGGATGCTGTTCGATCAGCACTCTGCGGTTGCCCTCAGAGTGAACAGTCACCACATCAGATGTTCGATACGCATAGCGTTCTAGCCATTGAAAGAATTTAATCTGAATGGTGCTTCGCAAAATATTAAGATCAATAGCGTTTTGTGGAAATAAATCTTGAATGTTTAATAGTGTTCGCGCGCCGGACTTTCGCAACCAAGTCCCAACTAAGGCTAATGGTAGCGGTGGGCTATAAATGACAACTGCATCTGGCTTAATGTTGTATTGGCGCAGCTTTCTAAGAAATTGAAATGGCATGAGTAGCTGTGATAAGCCACGAATTAGGTAATTCACATTGTGGTGCGGTAGCGTCTTGACACGGAGTACGCTGATACCATTTTCAATCTCCAGCGCATTGAACGCACGTGTAATTGTCGTTTTGTCGAGGTTGTATTCGGGCCATGTCGTAATGACAGTAACCTTGTGCCCTCTTTCGTGCAATTCTTGAGCAAGTTCAAGCATTAAATGAGAAGCAGAACGTATCTCGGGTGGAAACGAGTCGGTAACAAGTAAAATATTCACGATAGCGAGAGTCGTCGTTTAAAAGAGATTCGTATGACAAAGGAAAAAGCGATCGCAAACACAACGCATGCAGCGACTTCTCTTGCGCACTGTTGTAATAACGAAATCGGGATGCTGTGCCCAACCGTCTGCATGTACAAAGTATAGTTATAAAAGCTAAAGAACTGAGTTAACTTGAGTGAAATCGCCCAAACTTGTGTTGCACGTAGTTCCTCAGCCCAGACGACAATCAACGTGCAAACAAAGAATAAAGTAGTCAAAGAGTGCGTCAGTCTCGATGTATGCGGAGACCTTTTTATATCGAATATCAGAGGCAGCATCAGGATGACGAAAATCCAACGATAGTCGTAGTTAGTATTGATGATGTAGGTAAAAGACAGAATAGACAGCCCCAACACAAATGCAATGTAGTTGAAGTTTATTTTTAACTCGGATAGCCCATCATTCTTTAGCCGCTTAGCAAGCCACGCAGAGCTTGCGACGATACATGCGGTGACGATTGCAGAAAACTCGGTCACCGTAAAAAATTGCACTTCGCTCAATGCGCGGACTAAATACGTATACAGTGCACTTGCTCCCGTGACGTAGTGGTCCTGCGGTTTAGGCACCGAATTTCTTAGGATCAGAATTTCCGCCTTGTTGGTCACGAACCACAAGGCCGCTAAAACAATAACAAACCCGATTATGGCGATGATTTTTTGGTTGTCTTTCTTAAGAAGAATGACTGCGCCAAACAGAACGACCGGGTATATCTTTAACAGAGTTGCGATGTAAATGACGAGCACACCAAAAACCAAAGATATTATGCGTGTGCTTGAGAGCAAAAGCGCGCTGACAAAAGTTAAAAGAAATATAACTAGATCGTTGTTCGCTCGCTCAATCCCCAGCGTCACTGCGGGTGAAAACAAAATCAGCGCAGAACTCAACATTTCACTGATTGAAGAGGGCTTAACGAGCCACACTACAACTGATATGAATGCAAGATTAAGCAATACGCCTAGGTTGAATAAGTGACTTGCGATTGAGTCGATGCGACTGAGCGTGAGCCAAAGGCTCCCGTACACATGTGGTCGGTTCAGCGCGTCGCACGGGTTGTTGACAAATACGTCGAAGCCCCGTTGATGGCACTCTGCCGCGCTAAGAATGGCGTGCAAGTCCGCAAAGAGCGGCTCGATATGTGGAACGCCAATTAAATGCCATAAATTGAATTGATCTAAAGCACAAAGATAGATGACCCAAGACACCAAGAGAGTGATTGACCATCTATGCGAACAAATGAATTTCTTCAATAGCATTTGCTTCATCTTTGGACCGGTCGTTTCGTTACAAACCTTAATCCGCCGATGATTTAAGAATAATATGCGGGTTGGAGAAGGGGTTGGGTTGTCGCTGTTGCAAGTGCGCGCTCGATGCCAAAAATCACGTCCATCGTATCAAACTGCGCTAACAAGTTAGGTGTCACTACTTCGTTACCTCGTGCCGCTGCGAGAAAGTGCGCTAACTCTTGCGTGTAGCCCATTTCTTGTGCGCTTGTTTTAAAGACGATCTCTTTTCCGCCTTTATGTAATTCAGACACTCTAAAGTCGCGTGAGACAATAGTTTGGCCATCAAAAAACAGCTCAAACATCTCCCGAGAATACGCTTTATCGCCAGATGCGGAGTAGATTAACGAACCGACGGAGCCGTCTGCAAACTTGAAGCTCGCTGCAAAGTTATCGTTATTGACTGATGTTGTATTGTTGCCAGAAACACGTTCGGCTGAGATGCGAATAATCGGGGCCCCCACCAAGCACTGAATCAAATCAATAAAGTGTGACGCTTCGCCTACGATGCGGCTGCGACCCTCGTCGTCTGAGTGTACCCAGTGTGATCCGGGAATAAAACCAGTGTTGACACGCATCTGCATGACTAGTGGCCCTTGGCGAGCACTCAGCCATTTTTGTATCTGGGCGGTATGCGGCGAGTACCGACGATTATGACCCACAAAGATCACAGGTAGCGAACGCGCCTGCGCAGTGAGCTCGCGAAGTTCGGCTAGCTCATCAACATCAATGCAAATCGGTTTTTCCAGGAAGAGAGCTTTACCACTCTGTATCGCAGACTTGACTAACTCTGCATGTTGACTGTGTGGCGTCAGCCCGATCACTGCCTGGACGTCATTGTTTTGCCAAACAGTGTTCGCATCTGTTGCTTGGTTAAGAAAACCAAATTTGCGAGCGCTGTGTTCGACGCTCGAGCCAGAGCCGGTGACGAGAGTATGGAGTTGAACATCTTTCTGCTTTTCTAGCGCGGGCAGTAAGAGGGCTTTGCCGAACAGTCCGGCACCGATGACGCCTAACTGTAATCGGTCCGTGTTGACGCCTGCAGTTTGAACAGTATGTTGACCTGGGACAGGCAGGCTACGAATGATCGCTGCAGAGTTGGGATAAGTGAGTAGGACACCTATCGGCTGTACAAGTTGGCCTGCAACGAATTGCGCATACACCTCACCCGCTTGCTCGATGTTGTAACGATGGGTGATCAGTGGCTTAACATCGATGCGCTTATCGGCGATCAGACGTAAAAACTCTTGCAGGTTACGCTTTTCAGTCCAACGCACTTCACCGATAGGTAGATCAACGCCATCGACCTCATAGACGGGATCGAGGGACCCTGGGCCTGCGGCACGCGACACAACCAGCTCAATTTCCTTTAGCCAAAGTTCGTTACGATCGGGATGAATATCGGCAGTACCGACGACGACGATTCGTCCCTTGCTGCGACAAAGTTGAATTGACTGGTCAACCAAGCTGCGATCTTTACTTGCAGCTGTAATGATGACGGCATCCGCACCGTAGCCTGAAGTTTGTGCGTCGCATAGACTGCTCAACTCATCGGTATGGCTGGTAATGTGTTTGAAGCCAAGCGAACGTGCTAACGAAGCTTTGTCGACTGCGGGGTCTAGCGCGATAACCTCGCACCCATACGCTCGCAGCATCTGTATAGTCAGTAAGCCAAGTAGTCCCAGCCCAAGCACCACAACCCGCGACCCAAAGGTGAGCTGGGCTGAGCGGATCCCGTGCAGCGCAATAATGCCCAGCATGCCAAAGGCCGCTTCGTCGTCTTGAACCTCATTGGGGATACGGCAGGCTAGGTTGACCGGAACTGATACGAATTCAGCATGGGAGGCGAAGCCTTGCCCAACACACGCAACACGGTCACCCGGAGAGAACTCGGTCGCCGCGATCCCCGACTCTTCGACGGTACCTGCTGAGCTGTATCCCAAGGCAGTAGGCGTATCCAACCGACCCATGGCCTCTTGCCATGTTTTGAGGAGACCTTCTTTTTTTGCTTTATCCCAGGCGCGT
Organism: uncultured beta proteobacterium; assembly: GCA_903903735.1. Taxonomy (GTDB): domain Bacteria; phylum Pseudomonadota; class Gammaproteobacteria; order Burkholderiales; family Burkholderiaceae_B; genus Zwartia. Next base: position 54,841 of record CAIUZV010000391.1, read on the forward strand.
CGCACCAGATCCGGACGCGAAGCGGCCTTCCCAAGAAGGGATTTCCGGCCGAGTTCGATGGTTGATCGCTCTGTGCCAAGGCTAATCAACGAGTGCGTATTGCGGACAAGAACCCGTTTTGTACCGCAACGCGGCACAGGGACCTCACGCAATGCAACCTCGCCCGTCTTATAGCTTTGGATGACTTGCTTCATTCCTTGCTAGACCCTTGGCGCAAGACATAGTTTTTAACTGCCGATGACATGCCTGGGGGGAACTCAGCATCGCGAGAAATATTGTCCCAATTATCTTTAAACCACTGAATCGTGGTTTTGAGACCGTCCTCGAATGTAGTTTTAGGGTCGTAACCGAGAAGCTCTTTCGCGCGGTCGACGCTTGCGAGCAGTCGAGACTTCGTGTCCCATTTGCGGCGATCCGTGTACAGCAAACCAGCCTTATTGCCGGTCAGCTTGTTGACCATTTCAGCCATCTCGACAATTTCTATTTCGCGAGCTGAAGCGATATTCATCTCGGCCCCAATCGCTGCCTCTGCGATTCCGGCACGCAGCAGCGCGTCAACGATATCTTCAACATAGGTGAAGTCACGTGTCATTTTGCCATCGCCGGTAATTGGGAGTGGCTGACCCTTCATGGCCCAATATATAAAGTTAGGAATCACATTTCGGTACTGGCCAGGCACTTCGCCGGGACCGTAGGAGTTAAAGAAACGTGTTTTGACGATAGGCAGACCGTAGTGGTGCCAGTAGAAGTTGCAGTAGAGCTCGCCAGCCATCTTTGAGATTTGGTACGGTGTCGTCAAATGCATCGACATGAACTCTTCTTTTAATGGAAGAGGGGCTGCCGCACCGTAAATTGCACAACCAGACCCAGCGTAAACAAATCGTTTGAGATTGCCCTGCAGTACTGAATACTCGAGCATCTTGATGGTGCCGAGCTGGCTAACCAAAAGATCTTTTTCGGGGAAATCGACAGAGTTCTGATTGGCGAAAAAAGCTGCGAGATGAAAGATGTAGTCAGGTTTTTCGTGAAAAACCCTTTTTAAGTCGATATCGTTTGTGATGCTGCCTTTAACGAACAATACGTTAGGCAGGTTTGGGATGCCCCACTCATACGAGGCGGAAAGGTCATCCAGAATCACTACTTTCGCGGCGCCGGCTTTAGCCAATGCACGCACAAGGTTGCTACCTATTGCGCCAGCTCCCCCTGTAACAAGGATGGTCTTGTTGTTGTAGGCGTTGCCGTCTGTCATTAGCAAAAATTCCTTAGGCGAAAACAGTTAAATGAGTAGGTTTGCACGCGGTGATTTATCACAACATATCTCACGAATTTTATAACAGCCTTACAGCTACGGTTTCTTAGCTGTTTATTATTTGCTCAACGGTTCTAACAGAAGAGCCCGCACTGTATTTAGAGATATATACCGCTCTCTGCGGTATGTAGATATCTTCGATGTTACTGGGTACGTCTGAGAAATGCTCCATCAAATCATCCCTGATGAAGAACGCGTTTGTGCCAGTCAGCGCGTTGCAGCAAATTAATCTGTATCCAAATTTGGCAAAGCAAGTGACAAAGCTCTGCAGTGATGCTCCAAAATAATCATCGGTTGCCCATTGATGGTTTGGGTCATATTTAATACTGAACTCAATCGGAGGGGGGAATTTACCGTTGTATTCGACGATGAATAGTTTCGGGCGATGCCCTGAAACCAATAAGGCATCAATTAGATATAAATCATTTCCATCCAAATCCAAAGAGACTACGTCTACAGCACTAGAGTTAATCTTATTCAAGCCCGCAGTGACAAGCGAATTTATATTCTCTAGAGTGATCCATTCTTTTAAATACCAGAATTTTTTGGACTTTGAATAGTCGAAAGCTAAATCCTGCCCTCCAACCCAAAAACCTTTCCAACCTAGAGCAGCAAATATTAAAGTATTACATTCTAAGCCGTCACCTACGCCAAACTCTGCGTAGGTACCAGACTGGAGATTAATTCGCTTTATGATTTCAAGTGAAATCCCATCTTCGTCAGATTGTGAAAAACACTTTTTCCCAAAGCGATTTAAAGGATTATTGTCCTTTCCCTTTAAGTTAAGCGTGCCACTTTGTATCAAAATGTCATGCACGTCTTTTAAAAGCTGGTTACTTTTTGGTCGATAAAAATAGGCCCATAGCTTTCTCTTTAGCGAGAGTACGGCGGGAATACTTTTTAGGTAAGATTTGATGCCCATTAAGATCTATTTAACTCCACATGGTGCGAGGTTTGTTCGGATGCAAATGTTGGTTTACCACTGCATGTCAAGGCTAGAAACGACTATAGAAAGTAACGATACAGCAGGAGGTTTAAAGTGATGGCGGTTGTCACTGTACCAAACAGCCACACCGAGAGCCAAATGCACCCATTTTGTTTGAACGTTGATTGAGCTGGATAGATCGCCGTGAGTGCATAAGCGATCAAAATCCCTGGTATTAAAAAATATCGACCAACGACTCCTTCAATCACCGCTGCTGGATGCGGTGTCCATGTCACCAACACCGAGAAAAACACGATAAAAAGCATGCCAGCAGCAGAAGAAAGCATCAATAATCTTGTAGGCCAATATTTTTTTAATTCTGATGCATTGACGGAGATGACAGCGATTGTAAGGAGCGCAAAAAACATATATTTGTACTCAGATCCAGGGAATGGCGTATCTAGCCAGCCTAGTAAGCCAATAAAGGAGCTGAAATAACCTTTCAAAACGTCAATATTTGTGAGTGTCCTCCAAAATACAGCAAATAACTCGTCGGGTTGTGTGACGTAGTAATAGATAATCTGCTGCGAGGTCGCCCCAAGCGCAACCCGCCCATCTACCGTTGTGCTCAGGGTTAATAGCTGCCAGCCAATTATCCCCAGCGCAGAAATCATCAGCATAAGTAAATACTTATAGCGCCGATGTGCCCAACCTTCGGCTAGTAATAATAGAGCCATTGGAAAGGTCTGCAGTCGGCTGGCGGCTAATAGTGTCCAAATTAAAAGTCCGAGCACCAGGAGTTTAGTGTTGAAAGTAGAACGGTCTTGTCGACATTTAAGATAGATTGAAATTAATAATATTGATAAAGCTGTAGCAATGCCGTCTAAACTCGCTGACGCAAATTGAAACAGACTCATTGGCATTAGGAGCAGTGCGACAGTTAAGTAGCTTGACGGGACAAGGCAAAAGGCATAAAAAATGATGATGCAAATCGTAATGAGCAGGATGATTCGGGTTAGATAATAAGAATCTGCGACGGACAGTCCGATTGTTTCGCCCGCTCGTAATCCTAATCCATGTATTAAGTAGATCGCCGGAAAATAATAGGCCATACCTGGCGCAGATCGAAACTCAGTTAATCCAGTCCAGGTGATCTGCTTTGCTAAAGCAATATTTTCAGAGTTAAGTTTTTGTGCCGGTTGAAATGGAAGATTTGAATACGCATCCATGTATCGCGCGAGCCCGGTATCTATAAAGCCTCCACTCGCTTTACCATCAGAAGCGATCAAAACAATCTGACCTTTCGAGAATAAATAAGCCCGAGTGAGATGATCAAATTCGTCTGGAGACTGAAAAGGAGGTACGACTATAGCAATTAGTATGCTTAAAGAAAACAACCACATCGCAAGTGCGGCGTGCAGAAGCTTCGGGGGAAAGTCAAATTGCCACCGACTGTGCCGGGGTATTGGTCTGGGTGGTAACATGGTGCCGCGCCAAAGACAGAGCGTGTAACAGCTGATCGGTCGATTGTATCTCGGCTTTAGCTTTTGCGACCGATGTAAACCCAGCGCAGTTTAATTAATTAAAATTGGCATGGTTAAATCCCGTGGCGAACACTCAACAACATATTAAATATCGCAAGGATATTGACGGTCTGCGCGGGCTTGCCGTATTGCTCGTAATCGTATTTCATGCATTTCCCGAGGCCCTGCCTGGCGGCTTTATCGGCGTAGATATATTTTTCGTGATTTCTGGATACTTGATTACAAGTATTATTTCTGAAAATCTAAAGCATAATAAATTCAGCTTTTTAGAATTTTATATACGGCGTATTAAGAGAATATTTCCGGCCCTATTACTAGTACTAGTCGCATGCTATGCAATGGGTTGGTTTACGTTGCTCCCGCACGAATATCAACAACTCGGCAAACATATTGCAGCCGGAGCGGTTTTTATATCAAACTTTATTTTATGGAATGAGGCGGGGTATTTTGATAATGCAGCAATTTCAAAGCCTTTGCTTCATCTCTGGAGTCTTGGAATTGAAGAACAATTTTATATTTTTTGGCCCATTATTTTATGGGTGATTTTTAAGTGTCGACTCAGTGTGCTTGCCCTCATTGCAACGATTGCTACGATTTCTTTTGCGATGAATTGTTGGCTTGTCTATCAAGATGCCACAGCGGCTTTTTATTCGCCCCTGACACGGATTTGGGAATTATTAGTTGGCGCGTTCATCGCTCAAAAAAGGAATACCGGGTATTCCCAGTTTCTTGGTATGCGAATGATCAGTGCCCTGTCGATCCTGTCTGGTGGTGTCATTGTGGTCAGTGCCTTTGTCATCAGCAAAAACTCATACTTCCCAGGGGTATGGGCTTTATTGCCCACCGTTGCGACCGCGATCTTGATCGCGCTAGGATCCTCGAGCCAGCTTAATCGTAGTTTTCTATCCAGCCCGCTATTAGTATGGGTGGGATTAATCAGCTTTCCACTTTATCTTTGGCACTGGCCATTATTGTCTTTTGGAAGGATTCTTGAGGGAGAACCGCTAGGCGCATTCGCGCGAGCGATCATTTTGTTGATTTCAGTGGCACTAGCTTGGGCAACATATCAATGGGTGGAAAGGCCAATTAGATCCGATGCGAGATGCGGCACCAAAGCCCTGTGTTTGATTGTTCTAATGGCGCTTGTTGGTTACTGCGGTCTAAATGTGTATCTCCGGGATGGCTTAGGATTCAGAGGCCCGCAAATCATCGGGAAAGACAAAGGATACGACGGAGGGCCCGGGGGTACGATGGTCTGGGCCTGTGGCCTGCCTCCAGAAATAAGTTCTAGCTTTACCTGTTGGCAAGATACTCGGCCTCAGTTGAAGTTTGCGTTGGTGGGTGATAGCAAAGCTTCTGCGCTGCACGGGGGTGTCGTGCGCACGTCGTCTGCTGACGGAAGGTGGCTTTTTATTGGCATGGGTAGCAAGGCCTCGCCACTTCCCATTATCACGAGCGACGCGCTTTATGCCCAGTATCAATATGGTTCAACGACGGCAATTCGATCCATAGCAGACAACAAGCAGATAGAAGTGGTGGTGATAGCTGCCGCCACCAGGGCATTGTTTCGCCTAAAAAATCACACTGATATCGAGGATTTAGAGGCGTCACCAAACTATCAGGTTGCGCTTGATGGGCTTCAGCGCGTGGTCGACGTTTTGAAAGCTAGTAAAAAGAAAGTGGTGTTTTTAATAGATAATCCGACATTACCGCATCCTGAGGACTGTCTGCCACGCATCACGACATCTGAGGTGTTGAATCGCTTGTTACGGCAAACGATGAATCAGCGTTGCAGACTACCGCTAGATAGGCACTTGGAATTGTCTCGGAAGTACCGAGTATTGTTAAATACGCTGGAAGAAAATAACAAGGGAGTTGTTTCACTTTTCGATACTATTCCTATTTTATGTAGTACGAGTGAAAACAGTTGTTCGACCATTAAAAATGGGCGCTTGCTATATGGCGAGACAGACCACATCTCGGATCACGCTGCTGGACTTATTGGTAAAGACTTAAATGCATACTTGCACAGTTTATTGCGTTAGCAAATGATGGGGAACGAATTGCCTAAGTTATCAAGTGCGAACAAGCGTTGCCCAGATCAGACCAGCTCATGAAGATATTAGTGGTCTTCGGTACGCGGCCAGAGGCCATCAAGATGGCTCCGCTAGTGCATGCACTTAAAGCGGAGCCAACACTCACCACTGAGGTGTGCGTAACCGCGCAGCATAGACAAATGTTAGACCAAGTGTTGGAGCTATTTGAGATCTGCCCAGAACATGATCTTAATCTGATGCGCCAGGGACAAGATTTGTATGACGTCACTAGCGTAGTGTTGCTGGCTATGAAGCAAGTGCTCATCACTACAAAACCGGATGTTGTGCTGGTGCATGGAGACACGACGACGGCCATGGCGGCTGCAATGGCTGCATTTTATGCAGGGATCCGGGTTGGTCACGTAGAGGCCGGTTTGAGAACTTGGGATCTTCGCGCCCCTTTCCCAGAGGAGTTTAATCGACAGGTTGTCAGCAGAGTCGCGCACTGGCATTTTGCGCCCACGCAGTCTAGTCGTCGAAACTTGCTTGCCGAGCAAGTGGATCCAGATAAGATCTATGTAATGGGCAATACGGTGATTGACTCCTTGTTCTGGGTATTGGAGCGGCTGAAACGTAATCGTGTAAGGCAGGATGCACTCAGCGCTGAGCTGTCGGCGTCAGTAGGTTTCGCATGGCAGTCAACCCCATTTGTGCTTATTACTGGCCATCGTAGGGAAAACTTTGGTGATGGCTTTTTAGCGATTTGCGAAGCGCTTCGGCAGCTGGCGAAAGCATTTCCTAGCACTCACTTTATATATCCCGTCCATTTGAATCCTCATGTGCGCAAGCCGGTCTTTGACTTGATTGCGGATATAAAAAATATTCATTTGATCGAACCGCTGGAGTACGAAGCTTTTATTTTTCTTCTGAAGCATTGCCTGCTCGTGTTGACAGATAGTGGCGGGTTGCAAGAAGAAGCGCCTAGTCTAGGTAAGCCCGTTTTGGTCATGAGAGATGTGACAGAGCGTCCGGAGGCTGTCGAGGCTGGAACCGTACGGCTTGTCGGTGCGGACACGGCTAAGATCGTGATGGAAGTGTCGCGGTTGATTCAAGACAGGGACGAATACCAAAGGATGGCCACATCGCACAACCCCTATGGGGATGGTCATGCCTGTGCCAGGATCGTTTCTGTGCTGAAGGATATCTAGCGTGAAATTATGGAATTGAATTCCAGTTTCCTGAAAGGTGCCTTCTTTCGTAGAGTACAAAGTTTATTGACATGGATTTCTAAGAACCGGTATGTCGTTTTCGTTGGATTGTTGCTTGTCCAGGTTACAGCTTTTTCTTTACAAGGAATTTGGGTTGAGGATTTTTGGGAGCACAGCGCTGCGGTCACTGAGTTCATGCGCAACCCCATCTCACCGAGTCATCCACAGTTAAATATAGACGCACCTCATGCGTTTCTCAATCCTTATGCTTTTCTTGTTGCTCTGGTTGCTAATGCACTCGGGCTAACACCAATAATCGCACTTTCAGTTTTCGGTATCTTTAATTTTTGTGTCTTTTGTATTGGGGTATACGTATTTTCGTCCAATTTTTACAAGCAGTGTCCTCAAAAGATTGCTTTCTACGCGCTCTTACTGATCTTGTTTCTGTGGGGTCAACTGCCTTGGCCCTACAGTGGGTTTTTCAGCTACCAAATATTCTTATTTAATTTACCTTACCCATCGACACTCATCGGGGGCCTTTGCCTGTTGACTTTGGGAGTAACGGGACGTTACCCAAATGGCGTTCCCGTCATCTGTTGGGCGGTTTTAGTTGTCGTGTTGGCGGTATGTTTACTCACTCATCCCTTGACTGCACAGTTTTTGATTATTGGCTTAGTTGCACAAGCCTTATTGGCGGGCGGTAGTGTTGTTATTCGTTTGGTAAAAATCATATCGCTTTGTGTTGTAGCAATAGGCCTTGCCGCGCTGTGGCCGTATTATCCTTTCATTGATTTGTTTTTGGGTGCTGGGTCTGTGTACCACATTGCAAATCTTGATATGTATTTTCATTTGCCAAGCCGCATTTGGCCTTTCGTAGCGCTTAGTCCTGTTATCGCTTGGATTTTATTTCAACGTCGGTATTGGACGCTCACTATTATGTTCGTTGGCACCATTCTGATCTATGCGTTCGGATATTACTCACACACATACTCTTATGGGCGAATCATCTCGTACGCGATCATCATTGCGCAGGTTTCTTGTGCAATCGCGTTGGTCAAGTTAGAAAATTGGCTCAGTGAGGCTCGGCCGCGCGAAATGCTATTGATGCAAGCATTATTAGTTTTATTTTTTCTCGTGTGGTCTGCGGATTGGCTGTATACCTCCACATCTAGGCTTTTGACCGCCGCGAACAGTATGCGACTGGGAAGACCAGTATTTAACCAAGTCTCATATACGGGCTACAGTTTTTTATTTGAACGTCTGCCTGCTGGTTCAACGGTATTAGCTAATCTAGATACAAGCTGGCGAATACCTACGTTCGGAGCGAAAACGATTGCGATTGATAGAGCAACCGCTTTTGTGCCGGATGTATTGATACGAAAGGCTGATGTATTAAGATTTTTTGCGAGCGATACTTTAAGAGCCGATCGGATCGACATTCTCGGTCGGTATAGGCCGAAATTTGTTTTGCTTAGTAAAGAAAGTGACAAGGCGTGGGAGACAATTCAGTCAGAGCTTGTGCCAAGTTTGGGTAGAAATGTTGCCGTGCCAAACGAACAACTAATATTGATTGAGTTGTATCAGTAGTTAGCCCATCGCTTTTTTAGGCATGTGCCCTGCCAGGACCTTTTCGTAGACCTGAATGTAGCGATCAGCGACAACCTTCGCCGCAAAATTATTTACAGCATAGTTGCGGGAAAAGGCAGCAATCTCAAGATAGCGCTCTTTGTTCTCTAATAACCAATCTACGCCCTTGGCAAAGTCATCTAAATCAAAGGATGGAGCGACCCAGCCGCCACGGCCATGCACTACGATGTCGGGCACGCCTCCGATATTGAATCCGACAACGGGTACCCCGCACGCCTGCGCTTCTATCGCCGTATTCGGCAAGTTATCTTGCCGAGACGGGATCATCATGACATCAGCGGCTGAGTATAAATCTGCCATGACGACATCATTAGTTACTCTACCCATTAAATGGACTCTGCCCGTAAGGTTTTGAGTGAGTGCAGGGCTTGTAGTTCCAAAGACAATTAACTCAATTGCATTTTTTGTGTGACTTGTTAGTTTTTGCATGATTGGACCAACCATATCCTCGCCCTTTATAGACGACATACCTCCCGCCGAACCGACCAACAAATAGTGATTGTCAGGATTCAGACCTAAGCGCGCTCGGGCCTGACGTTTGTCGATCGGTCGCCACACAGTTTCTGCATCGATTGGGTTGGGCACGACATGAACATCAATATCGGCGTTTCTAAACAATGCGCTTTCTTTAATGCAAGTGCCCATCCATCGACTAGGCGCCACAAACGTTATGGCTTGATTAGCCCAGGCCGCTCTTTTTGTCTCCCAGGCATGTCGATTTAAATCTGGCCCGCTTTCTGTCAGAGGCCTGTTTGATGAAAGGTATCCCTCGCGGAAACGAGCCTCCGGCGTGTCGGGCGTTGAGTGCTCCCCTCCGCAGAAGACCCACATGTCGTGAACAGTCCAGACGATCGGCTTGTTAATTTCTCCGATATCCTGAATTGAAAGTAAGTCGGTAATCCAATGCAAATTCACGAGCTGCGATGAACTTTGATTGATTTCTGTGACGAGTCCTGCACTGGTATTACCAAACGTATGCATAATTGGATTTTCAGTACGCCAGTTACGTATTGAAAATTCCCAAATTTGTTTTTTAATGCGATCGACTATTTTTTTTTGTAACGTACGAGGAATGCGTCCAGAGAGCACTCGGGCGTTCGCCGTGTCGTGTCGTAAGACACGCATCGAGCTTTCGACGGATTGTTCGGACAAAGCTTGATGTAAGCGATATGCAGATCGAGAGGCACCACCGCTATTATCATCTGTAGATAAATGAAGAACTTTCAATGCCCGTCTCCTAAAAACTAAGCCCCACCTATGCAGCTATTTATTGGCAAAAAGAGTCTTTACTTTTTTTATTAGCCATTTAGGGCTACGTTTTAATTGGTCGACTCGCCACTTGAAACGATTCATTATCCTGTCGGGGTGTAGCGAGCCTCCAAAATTCTGATTGAAAACAAATCTGTCAGCACGATAGTTTTGCCTAATGGCTTTGGGGTGGGTGAGTTGGCCTAGCGGAAGGGCAGCAAGGCTCGCCTGATCATTGGCGTTTACAGTGTGCGTTGCATCTGGCCCAAAGCCGATATTGGTCACTAGGTTAACATTCGGTGTGGCCGTTAACCCGCCGTGATACCAGACGCAAGCGGTCCACTGATAATCCCAAGTGTCAATTTCACCAGCGCGAACACGATCAAGTAAGCTGCCCCATACTTTCCGTTCGACTGGATCGGGAGTTTTTTTTCGCCAGTCTTTCGTTTCTTTCCATTCTGGCCAATAGGGAATGTCGACACGGTAGTGTTGCCAAGCGCGACGCCAAGTGGCCCAACCCCAGCAGTGGTTATATTTTGAGAAATAATACGCTGCATCACTGCGGCGGCGCCCACCTTGGAAGTTATTTCCCGTGATAGCCCAAACGCGCTCGTCGGTTGCATAGCGTTGAAGTAATTCGTCACAAAATACAAAAAAGTCGTTATTTGGTAAGCAGTCATCTTCCAGCACGATAGCGGACTCAACTTGTTCGAACACCCAGTCCAACCCAGAGCTCACTCGACGTTTACACCCTAAGTTCTCATCTGAGTAATTCAGTTGAACGTGACAAGGCCAGTCGATATCGTTAACAATGGCTCGTGTCTCCTGACAACGTTCAATGTCTGTAGGATGATTTTTCCTGGGGCCGTCGGCAATAATCAGTAGATGTCGAGGTTTTTGTGCTCGGATGGCGGCAAAAGTTTGTGCCGTTTGGCGGGGACGATTGAAAATAATGTAGGCGATGGGGGTGTTGAGCACAGGGATGGGATATCGCGGGGAAATTAGTCAAGCTCGTAAGCGTTTTTATAGTCTTTAATCAAAGCCGGATCTTGATCTTCTTTACGCATCACCGCATTGCCGACCACGAGCAACTCAATCTCCGTGCCCATCAAGCAATTGAATGAGTCCTCCGGTGTACAAACAATCGGCTCACCGCGAACGTTAAAAGAGGTATTTACCAACACAGGACAACCGGTCAACGCTTTGAATCGACTCAATAACGCAAAATACCTCGGGTTGGTGTGCTGGTGCACCGTTTGCACGCGCGCTGAATAATCCACATGCGTAATTGCAGGAATGGTTGAACGCGGGACGTTTAACTTATCTATGCCAAACAGTTTTTCTTGCTCGGGAGTCATCCGCAGTTGCTTTGATTTCGCAACATCGGCAACTAACAGCATGTATGGGCTGTCCGTCTCTAAGTCGAACCATTCGCTCACGTCTTCCCGCAGCACGCTTGGCGCGAACGGCCTGAACGACTCTCTATACTTCACTTTCAAATTAAGCTGCTTCTGCACCACCTCAGAACGTGGATCAGCAATGATCGATCGACCACCGAGTGCCCGAGGGCCGAACTCCATGCGCCCTTGATGCCAACCAACCGCTTTACCTTGGGCAAGCCCTTGCGCGGTAATGTCAATGAGCTCCTCATCAGAAACGGTAATGAATACGGCACCTGCCGCTTTGAGTCTTTGTTCTATGTCAGCTTGCGAATACTCGGGCCCAAGGTAAGAACCTTTCATCCCATCTGAGGGATTAATGATACGTGGTTGATTCAACATCAAATGGCAGGCCGCTAAGGCAGCGCCCAATGCTCCGCCCGCATCACCTGCCGCGGGTTGAATCCACAGGTTATCGAAAATGTTTTCTCTCAGTAGCTTGCCATTCGCAACGCAATTGAGTGCGACACCACCTGCCAAACAGAGATTCTTCAAGCCTGTTGATTTTCTGATGCCGCGCGCAAGCTTAATCACCACTTCTTCAGTGACGGCCTGCACAGAAGCTGCCAAGTCCATTTCGCGTTGCGTCAGCAAACCTTCAGACTCACGGCGAGGGCCACCAAAGAGCTTATCAAAGCGCTCGTTGGTCATTGTCAGGCCGGTGCAGTAGTTGAAGTAGCTCATATCAAGGTGAAAAGAGCCGTCTTCTTTTATGTCGATCAAATGATCTTTGATCAGATTCGCATATTTTGGAACACCATACGGTGCCAATCCCATTACCTTATATTCACCCGAATTCACTTTGAAGCCGGTGTAATACGTTATGGCGGAATACAACAAGCCTAATGAGTGCGGAAACTTAATCTCTTTGTGCACCGAAAGTTGATTGCCTTGCCCGACTGCCAAAGAAGTTGTCGTCCATTCGCCCACGCCATCCATGGTCAGGACAGCTGCGTCCTCAAAAGGCGAGGGGAAGAAAGCTGAAGCCGCGTGACTTAAGTGATGCTCAGAAAACAATAGACGTTCGGTCCAGTTGACGTCTTTACCGAAATGCTCAGCCAATGCATCTGTAATGACCCGTTTTTGAAAGAGCTTGTCTTTCAGCCAAACGGGTAGGGAGGTCACAAAGCTTTGAAAACCTCGGGGAGCGAATGCCAGATAGGTCTCTAGCAAGCGCTCAAACTTTACAAATGGCTTGTCGTAAAAGACCACATAGTCGATACCGCTCGCGCTTAAGCCAGCCTCGTTCAAACAATAAGCGATTGCGTGCTCAGGGAAACCCGCATCATGTTTTTTGCGTGTGAACCGTTCTTCCTGTGCCGCGGCGACGATCTCGCCGTCCCGCACCAGACAGGCCGCCGAATCATGATAGTACGCAGAGATCCCGAGGATATGCATCGATTAAAACAAGGTGTAAACGAAGGGTGCGATAACTGACCCCTGCGCTGCAATCAGCAGAGCGCCCAGAATCACCATCACAATAATCAAGGGTGCCAACCATAATTTTTTGCGCACACGCAAAAAAGCCCACAATTCTTTAATAAAAGACATGATTGACCTCAGTACTGGTTTTTAAATGAATCGCCTGGTGGGCCCGGCGGATCGCGACTAATCCAATACGTCTCACCATTGCCGCGTTTAAGTTTTAGCTCATCGCGCCCCAGCAATCGGCCAATTAAACCAACAGGGGTAATTAAAAGATAAAAAATGATACCCAATACGATCGGGCTTACGACTCTACCCATCAACTCGCCGAGTTTGAACCACGCAAAATTGAGGGGGCGAAGAATTTTGGGCAAAAAAAGTGTCGCTAACCCAAAACAAACACTGGCGAGGGCAAAAACGCTTACAACAAGCTTTGACCAGTCTTTGTACGTACCGTAGCCCGCCGCGAGGGCGAACACCACTACAAATAACAAACCAAAACGCCGATCAGAGGGTAGTTGCGGTGCGTGCACGGCTGGGCTCACTTACGTAAGAGTAATATCATATGTAATTGTACAGAAGAAACACTTATACATTAGTGCTTCAAGTGCTTGATTATCAAGCTTGTTTTACAAATTACAGTAAGAGCTCCTATGGATTGGTATGTCATTCACACTAAGCCTCGACAAGAGATGCGCGCGCAGCAAAACTTATCCAATCAAGGCTATGAGACGTATCTTCCAATGATGAGACGTCAAAAACTGCGCCGCGGTTTGATCGAGATTGCTGAGGAGCCACTGTTCCCTAGGTATCTCTTTATTAGATTAGATGCAACGCACTCTGGCAAAAGCTGGGGGCCCATTCGCTCGACCCTTGGGGTATCGACGTTAGTGAGTTTCGGCAGTGTGCCAGCCAAGGCACCCGACAGTTTTATAGAGGTTCTAAAGCGACAAGCAGATGCGGTCAGTACCGCACCGAAATCAATCTATCAGGCAGGTGACAAAATATTGATTACTTCGGGACCCTTCGCTGGCATTGAAGGTGTGTTTCAAATGGACGATGGCGAGTCACGCGCAATGCTTTTGATAGAGATGCTGAGCAAATCTACCCAGATCAACGTACCGCTCGCCACGATCAGTAAGTGCAACTAACTAAATATTCATTTTATTGAATACAAAACGGGGAAGATGGCGAATGATCATCATGATGACCCACCACTTTCCTGGTGCGTAAGCCTCTGGCGCACCTCGATCGATAGCCGCTACCATGCTTTGCGCCACCTCATCGACGGGTGCTGCCTTGAGGCCGTTAGCCACTAGAGCTGCTGTCATCGGTGTTTCAGTGGGACCCGGCTTGATGAGTACAACCTTAATCGCCGTCCCTGCAAAACGGTGCTGTAAACCCTGAACATAGCGTGTAACCAAGCCTTTGGCTGCACCATAAACATAATTTGACCGGCGCCCACGGTCTCCTGCAACAGAGCCAATGACGGCAAGCGTGCCTCGCCCAGCCAATTCCAAAGTCGTTGCGAAGGCTTCTGCGAACAACACGGCCGACACACCATTGATTATTAATTCATTTTGCGCATAAACAAGATCATTTTGAGCCCGCTGCTGGTCGCTCAGTGACCCGTGGGCAATCAGGACGATATCAGCTGCCCCGTCCGAGACAACTTGTTTTACGACGCGTTGAATTTCTTCTGGGTTTGTAAAATTAATCACTAAGGTCAGCACACTATTCTGTGTACCTCGTGCCTTCAAATCTTCTGCGACCCGATTTAAGCGCGAACTATCACGCCCAAGCAGAAAAAACTCAGTGTGTCCTTTCTGGGCCCAAATCCGCGCAGCATGCGTTGCAATTGCTGAGGTCGCACCAACAATCACTATCTTTTTATGTTCATTCATCTCAGGATCCCATTAGTCGCCGCGACATCTCGGAGCTAATGCCCGGATCGCGATAAGATAAAAATTCTACCAACCTAGGGTAGCCCGCCTCAAAGACTGCTCGCGGCATGCGTGCATCTTTGCCTAAATAAATCCGACCGCCCGCTTCAAGAACAATAGCATCTAGTCGCTGAAACAATTTTTCGGTTTCAGCGCCATGGTTTGGAAAATCCAACGCGAGCGTCGCCCCTTCCCGAGGAAAGCTCAACATCCCGACCGCAGGTCGCTGCGCGAAGGTTTTCAATACGGCTAAAAAAGAGCCCTGCCCAGAACGTGCGATCGCATCGAGCATCGCCTGGGTTGCAGCCGAAGCGTACCGCCCTGGGATCACGCTCTGGTATTGATAAAACCCTTTTGGACCATACATCCGGTTCCAGTGTTGCAAGTTGTCTAGCGGATAGAAAAAAGGCTGGTAGTGCTCTAGTCGACGCCCTCGCTTCGTGCGATTTAAATAAAAATAAGCGTTATTGAAGGCACGCAACGAGAGCTTATTGACAATGGACACTGGCGGAACGATTGGAAAGCTTCGCACGCGTGTCTTAGGCGAAGGGCCTTGGGTCTCACTGCTATGCTTGGCACGCATAAACAAGCCACGGCCACCATGGCCCGCTAGGCAGTCTATCCATGAAACCGTGTATTCCCAGTCCGACTCAGATTCACGAGAAAGCGTAAAGAACTCCTCCAGATTCCCAAAAGGAATCGTTTCGGTCTCAAGCAATGGGCCAGTGACTTTTCTGAGCTGTAGAGTCGCTTCACTAATCACGCCTGTCAGACCAATCCCACCAACTGTAGCGGCAAAATACTCGGAGTTTTGTCGCGGACTACAGCAGATTAAGGTGCCGTCCGTACGTAACAATTTAATTTGTAAGACATGCTCACCAAATGTGCCAAAGGCATGGTGATTCTTACCGTGCACGTCGTTCGCAATCGCGCCGCCTACGGTAGCCATCTGCGTGCCCGGCGTGACAGGCAACATCCAGCCTTGTGCAACCCCACATCGCTGGATGTCGCGCAACAATACACCCGGCTCGCAAACCAAAACCCCGGTCTTCGCATCAAACCCCAATAAGCTATCTAAATTGTTAGTGGCCCATACTGGACCGCCAGCATTCAACGCATTGTCACCATAGCTGCGTCCCATGCCAAAAGGGATGGCGGGCTGAGTCGCCAACGGCAAACCAGCGCCTGCTATGGCCGGAGTAAGCGCCAAGACATCGTGCGGCTGCTTAGTTAAGCGCCCCCAAGAGGAGAGTGTTTTCATTCATGTTGGCTCGGTAAGCATTTAATGGGACAATGGCTGGTATTGAAAGTTTTCTACATTTAAAGCCTTTGCCCCTTAAAATCAGGCCCATGCATAATACTGCAGACCACCAAAATCTTCAGCGTTCATCTGCGAGGCTCGTGCGTCTTTTTGCGGCCAGGTAATGGGTCGAAGCGTGAGTCAAAGATGGTTTTGATAATCGGTGGGCACAAATTGTTAAACATCACACGCTCGTTTTATTAGGCTCCGCAGATGTCGTACCCTGAAAATTCTTTCTTTTCAGCAATGCGTATCCAAATGCGTGTAACTGTAAAACACTGCCCTTTTTGTTATTAATCTAGATAGCTTGCCGAATAAAATATGGGTAATCTTAATATCTCGACTTGCTCCTTCACTGCCGCGTTGATTCTTGCTGAAATAACGCTATCTGCCTTACTTCTATTGGCTTGGCTGGTTAAGTACGTCGGTGTCCTACAATAAAAATTTGCACAAAATTCGTTGAGTGCGCCGTCGAACCGAAACAAACAACCTCGTTGCGTTTTTGTAGTCTACTAAACCGGCCAAATAATGTGCGGTTAGGCCTAAAAAAATCAGTAAAGCGAATTTTATCCAGCTGACAATTACTGCATCAGGCCACCAAGACCCCCTGACCCACTGAATAACGATTACCAAAATCAGTCCTATATAAATTGTCTTTGCCGCTCGAACTACAATTCCATTGAGGTGATGGGCAAAGATTGCAATCATAAAAAAACTGAGCGCTAGAAAGAAGTAGGCCCAATAAATATGCTGGCTGGCGAGATGTGCGCCGGATAAAAAATTGATGCCAAACCCAGCCCACTGCGCGGCACTTAGCACATATAACCAAATCATTGAGATTAAGGACGCAAAGCTCAGCCTGTGCAAATATCGAACGTCCGTTACCGCACAGTTGAAACGGCTTGAGAGCTTTGTAACCGTAGATTTTGAAACAGCGGCGGAATCCACAACCCTTGACGCGAGATACACCAAAGAGGCAGAGGCCGCGGTTGTAAAGATCCTTACCCCATCTAGAGCGAGATAATTCGCAGCATAAGCTATAAAAAGCACAACAAACCCAGCAATTGCTAGCTGTAGATTTTTGCGCCAGGCCAAAACGCACAGAATAAATCCATACACAATAAGGAAGCCGATCCCTGGAGTTAACCAAAATGCCCAAGGATCCTCGGCATACCGAGCCCCAAATTCTTGCAGTCCATAATTGAGCGCCCATTGCAGTCGAGATTCAGCATGGTAATTAAAAATGAGATGCCATATAGCAACGAATATCTTTCCCGCTAGGGCGCCCAGAAGGAGGCTGTAGATTCTGCATTTCTTATCATTCACTGTCAGCCCACTCCTCGCATCGCAGCAAATCAGTACTCCCAACCCAAATAGAGAAAATATACTCAAGGAAAAGTGAGAGATGGATGCAAAAAATGCCGCTAAAAACAACGGAAATGTGCGGCTTTGCATAGCCACAATCCCAAGCATCATGATCGTCATTGGGTCGGGAAAGCCGAGCGGCAAATTTTGCAAATTTAGTAGCAGCGCTACAGCTAACAAGAACAACAGACCTTTCAAGGTAGAGTTTGTCTGATATGTGGCGATGGCAGTCAGTATCGGTATCACCAAAAATGACACTATCGAGCAAAGCACCAGCCAAGACGAACGCGATGCGCTAGCCCCCAATACCTTTGCGATTAAAGGCAGTAGCACCGACTCTGAAATATACGTCTGATATGGATGAAATATCAGACTCGCAAAAACTCCGTACCACTCAATTCTTTGGGCATCACCCTCGAGTAGCCCAGTTAGGCTGGGGTTGTTAAAAAGAGTCCAACCACTGACAAAGAAGGCCATGGCCATCACGATGACCAGACGACTGGAAGTTGGCATTTTTCTACCGAACAAATTCTAATGATAAGAATGCAAGGTCAGCTACGTCTCTGTCAGGAAGTTAACCTTCCTTATAACGCTGACATGCCTTACTAGGCTCACGCAATTATACAAAGATCCTCAATTCTTCATTAGTGACTCATTCGGACTAACAAGAAACGAGCGCAGTGTCGCCTAGCTGCGCCTTATACCCAACAGGATGGCGGGCTAAGCCGCCAACGGCAAGCCAGCGCCTGTTATGGCCGGAGTAAGCGCCACGACATCGCGCGGCTGCTTCGTTCAGCGCCCCAATAGGAGGGTGTTTTCATTCATGTTGGCTCGGTAAGCATTTAATGGGACAATGGCTGGCATTAAAAGTTTTCTACATTTAAAGCCTTTGCCCCTTAAAATCAGGCCCATGCATAATACTGCAGACCACCAAAATCTCCAGCGTTCATCTGCGGGGCTGGTGCGTCTTTTGCGGCCCAAACAGTGGGTTAAAAACGGTTTTGTATTGGCACCTCTGCTCTTCACAGGGCTATTTTTAGATGTTGCCGCGCTCAAACAAGCCCTGATTGCCGCCTTACTTTTCTGTATTGCGTCTTCGGCGAGCTACATTGTCAACGATATACAAGACATCGAGCGCGATCGCCTTCACCCCGAAAAATCGAAATCCCGTCCTCTCGCATCGGGTGTGGTCACCGTTCCCCGTGCGGTTGCCCTGCTTTGCGCGCTTTACGGCGTGCTTATCGTTGGATGGTGGTTTGAGCCAAAGGTGGTTTTGGTAATCGTTGGATATCTAGCGTTGAATATCGCATATTCGTTTGTTTTAAAGCACCAGCCTGTTATTGACATATTCTCGATAGCGATTGGTTTTGTGTTGAGAGTTTTAGCCGGGGCTGTTGCCCTAGACGTGCCCGTTTCGGGCTGGATGTTTACGACAACACTTAGCTTGGCGTTGTATTTGGCGGCGGTCAAGCGCGGCCAGGAGCTTAGCCAGCGGGGTAGCGATAGCCGCCAAGTGTTAAAAAAATACTCCAAGGCGCTCGTCGATCGCTATGCCGAAATGTCAGCTACCTGTGCTGTTGTCTTCTACAGCATGTTCGTCATGGCAAGCAAACATGAGTTAGTAGCCACGGTTCCCCTAGTCTTGTTTGGACTCTACCGCTACTGGTATGTTGTTGATGTGCTTGAAGGCGGTGAATCACCCACCGACGCACTGCTTAGCGACTGGCCCCTATTGATAACGGTCCTGCTTTGGATTGGAACCTGTGCGTGGGCGCTGTGGCCACACTTGGACTGACTATGTTCTATCCGTACCTTGTCACCCCGTTCGTTGCCTGGTTTGTTGCTGGTTCGATCAAGTTCGTCATCAACAGCCTCATCACAAAAAAGGCAGCCACACATCTCATTGGTTATGGCGGCTTACCGAGCAACCACAGCACCATCGTATGCAGCATGGCGACACTGATTGGTCTACGAGAAGGTTTTAACAACCCTGCCTTTGGAGTGGCGATAACACTCGCCTTTATTGTCATACTTGACGCTGCAAGCTTACGCAAACAAGTCGGTAAGCACGCCAGCGCCCTGAATCAGCTCGCTCGACACGACAACCTGATCGCTCCGCAGCTGCGGGAACGAATGGGACACACTCCTCTTGAAATTGCAGCGGGTGTTGTTGTAGGCGTATTGATCGCGATCGCGATCAATCATTTCGCCTAATACATTGAGACGCTCACAAACATGAAGGCGCACACGTTTACTGGGGACCGTAAGCAGGTTTTCCTTTTTGAGCCAGATCGTTTTCTACAGCGTTATTATTTTCCAACCATTGCTTTACTCGTGCTGTTCACCTCCGTGCATTATCTGCGCGTCGCTTACCTGCAAGCAATGGACTGGAGCGGCTGGTCGATCGGCGAATGGTTAATCAATCTTGAAGCAGGCTGGGTGCGTCGCGGCCTGGGCGGACAGATAGTTTTGTTGCTGTCTGATGCCACCAGCATTCCCATGAATTGGATGGCACTTGTCATTCAAGTTTTAAGTTATCTTGTTTTTGTCGGTTTATTTTTAACCATTTTGCGCAAGAAAGCTATTACCTTTTGGTACTTTGTTGCGTGCTTTGCACCTGGTTTTCTATTATTTACTTACTACGACTCGATGGCGGTTGGGCGTAAAGAAGTCTTGCTCTATTTGGCATTTGCCGTTTGGCTATGGATATGCCTTTACGTACGTCAGGCAACAGTAATTACTTTTTGTTTTTCGTTGGTTTGCTTGGTGCTGACACTCATCCATGAGACATTCTTCTTTTACACCCCCTATTTTGTAATCGTAGGACTGCTTTCAAATAACGCACGAATGAATAGTCGCTGGCAAGCGTGGCTTATTCCGAGCTTTTCCTTTTTGGGAGCGCTGATTACAGTTTTTTTGTTTGAACCGATCAACGGCGCTGTTGTGTGCAATAGCCTACTGGCTCGCGGTGCCGCCGAAGTTGTGTGTAGCGGAATAATCACCTTCGGAGCGCCCAACGCTAGCATTCTCTTGGGTCAATACATCTCCCATTTTGATAAAACCACATGGTTTGCCGTATTCCAAGTATTTGCAGTGATTATTATTTCGGGAGGAATAGTGCTGCGAGGGCTCATATTGCCCGGGCGAAGTAACTTACCATACGCATTCGGGCTGCTCCTTTTAGTATTTTTTTCTGCTCCTTTGTTCATGCTTGCGACAGATTGGGGACGATGGATATCGATGCACGTTACATTGCTGACGTGTGCCGGGGTCATGTTATTGAAAGAGCGGGAGAACCCGAAGTCACTGCTAAACCACACAGCAAATTACGCAAGTACGCCAAGACCATGTTTCAAGACGTATTTGATCGCTATGGCGCTGTTTGCGTTGGTAAATATGACCTACAGTTTGCAACACTGTTGCGATAAAACCATTATTGTTCTTTTCGGGCCATTTAAAAAAATAGAAAATACAAGATTGTTTTCAGTAGTTAGTGATGTGTCACAGCAATAAGCCGACATATTTTTTACCTACGTTATACTTTTACACTAATTGACACAAGCCTCTAGAATAATGAAAACTAATTTCGCAATCGTGACACCTCTTGCCAACGAGGGATCGGAGTTCGCTCCGTTTGTTAAGGAGGTCACTGAAGTTTTGAATGAATTAGGCTGTGGCACTTGTTATTTCGTTGTTGATAAAGTCTCAACTGACAATACCCTAGATCTTTGCCAAGAACTGTCTGAGCGAGATCCGCGTTTCATAACAGTCTGGGCGCCTCAAAACAGAAATGTGGTGCAGGCATATATGCAAGGATATAAGGTGGCCTTGGATGCGGGGCATGACTTCATTATTGAAATGGACGCAGGCCTTTCTCATGATCCACGAGCGCTCCCTTTATTTTTATCAGCGTTACAAGCAGGGTACCAATGCGCATACGGCAGTCGATTTATGAAAGGTGGTTCGATTTCTGACTCCTCAAGCCGTAGATCAATTTTATCGAGAGCGGGCACTTTGTTGTCCAGAGTATTGCTGGGCCTTAAATTGCATGACGCTACCTCAGGCTTCCAGGGGTTTGACCGTGCGACCGTCGCGAAATTTTTAAATTATCAGCTCCTGTCGGAAGCGCACTTTTTTCATGTTGAATTGCGATATTTGTTACGTGAAAAAAAACATATAGAGATTCCAATACATTACCGAGCACCTTCCCCTCGAGTTTCTTATAAAGTCGTGTCAAACTCTGTTGATACATTGCTTCATTATTTTAAGTTGCGACTGCTTGGTAAGTCACCGATAATTAATTAGCTTCTTAGAACCTTTCCAATGACTAAAGTCTCGGTTGTAATTACATCTATCGCGGGGGATCAGCATCCCGTTTTAAGGCAATACGCTACAGAAAGTACGCAGCGTGATATTGGCTTTGTTGTTATTGGCGATACGAAAAGCCCGCTGGATTTTCATTTGCCTGCCTGTGATTTTTATTCAATCGATCAGCAAAAGCAACTTGGCTACACCATCACTGATCTGTTGCCGACTAAGCACTATGCAAGAAAGAACGTTGGTTATTTAGTGGCGATAGCCAAAGGTGCTGATGTTCTGATTGAGACCGATGACGACAATATTCCTCTAGCAGCTTTTTGGGAGCCAAGGCATCGCCTGCAACCTGCGCGGTTGGTTGTTGATGCGGGCTGGACGAATGTGTATGGGTATTACTCAAGTGCGCGGATTTGGCCGCGAGGTTTTGCGCTAGATCAAATTCTTAAACCCCTGCCAGGGCTAAGTGATGTCCGTGTCGTTAATTGCCCGGTTCAGCAAGGGCTCGCTGATGACAATCCTGATGTGGACGCCGTTTATCGCCTTACGCAGACCCTGCCATTTCAATTTAATCGTTTTGATAATGTAGGTTTGCAGACCAATGCAATATGTCCTTTCAATAGTCAAAATACCACTTGGTTCAGCGAAGCGTTCCCACTTTTATATTTGCCGTCTTACTGCAGTTTTAGAATGACCGATATATGGCGATCTTTTGTGGCGCAGCGTTTGTTGTGGACGTGTGATTGGACTTTGCTTTTTCACAACAGCACGGTACGACAAGAAAGGAATGACCATAACCTAATGTTAGATTTCGAGGATGAAATTTCAGGTTACGTTCATAATTATCAAATAGTTGAGGTGCTGAAGAGCCTAAACTTGCGCTCTGGTCCTGAACGTTTAGCTGAAAATTTGTATTTATGTTACGAAGCGTTAGTTGCAAAATCGTTCATTGACAAGAGAGAGCTTGCTCTTATATCCGCTTGGATAAAGGATTTAGCAACCCTAATGGCGGGTCGCATTCGTTAGCCGTTGTACTGAGGGTCAAATATTTTGCGAACTGGGAAAATGTTTTTGGCTGTTATGTTCGTAAACATAGCGCTAATTGGCGTAGCTGTCTCAGCATTTGCGTATTTTGCAGAGAACCGACTGCCGAAAACAAGAGGGCAGTTTTTGCCGCACGACAATTTGGTTTTCTATAAAAAATATAGTGATCAACTCAATCACCTAAGAGATTTTGATTTTCCGGCAAAACTCCATCACTCAGTTAACGCCACAAAAACAGATTTTCTTTTTACGAAAGTTGGCCATGGAAGGGCCCAGGTGCTGATACAGGGGGACTCCTGGACCGAGCAGTTCGTTACGAACGTACCATCTCTGTCCTCGCTACAGAATTTTTCGGAGGATCATGCCGTTGAGTTCATCGTGGCTGGAATAACATCATTCTCGCCTAGTGTCATGCAAGCGCAGTACCGCCTCTTAAGGCAAGACTTTGGCATTAATCCTCAAGTGGTAGTCGGCGTGTTTGATCAAACCGATATCGGCGATGAGTTGTGTAGGTATAAAAAACAGTTGTCGGTATCGGCTGAGGGTGAGCTGATCGTAAAACCATATACAGGCGACTTGATCGTCCCTTATCATCTAGAGTCTTATTTCAACGTAGTAGAAATACTGGATTCAGAGGGTAGCGCCCTGACTCGGTTGTTGAAGTACAAGCTCGCAACACTGAAGCCACGAGAAAAGGGTGGTTGCTGGGGCGAAATTTTGTCCCCGTTGTCGAACGGCTTGAGTGAATTAGATCAGCGTTACGTAGTTGAGCGTATTGGAAAATACATCGATGAGATTTTTCGCAATTATGATTCCGCTCAGCCGCCCAAGCAATTGATCTTAGTTACGCATTTTCATAAGAAACATCTTTCGGGCGAGTACAAAACTACGGTGGCCCAACTAGTATCCGCTGCTGTGATGCAATCAAAACATCAAGCCAAGATTGTTCAGTTAAATTTCTTGCCAGAAGATTACCTAAAAGAGAATCTGGACAACATTTTCGTAAAAGATGATCCGTTTTCTCATTTGACTGACTACTATCATCGAAAGATTTTTACCAAGCGAATATTGAATCAGATCAAGCTTGGCCTTTGATCCCGATCGTTTCCTTGCACTATTTCGCGCAGTATGGGTTTTCTGTGCCAGAGTAGTAGTATTTGAATAGCGGTGATACCGATGAACGGCTATTGATATTTGCGTTAGCTAAATCGACCCAGACCTCTGGCTGTATTGGGCATTGCAGTGCTCCCAGTTTTAGGTCAAATTGTTGTACTGTTGCTTTACCATAATTGTCCAAAAGAGAAGCCCATCTTACTTTGGCGTTGTGTTCACTAGCACGCCAACAATAAATCGTCAGTAACAAAAAAAGTAAGGCAATGAGCCCCTGCCGAAATCGTACAGGCACTGTACGCTCTAGAATTTGAAATAATGCAGCCATGAGCCACGCAAAGGCAACTGCGACGATGGCAATGGATGCTACCCACTGCCTGGTCAATATCCAGTAATTTTGGTAGTAAGACATTAATGAGATAAAGAACGTTAACCCTAGCGCGAGCCAAAGAAGAACCGCTGGCGGAAGAAGTGGTCTGACTAACGATTTGAGACGACTTGGGCAGAAAAGATATAAGACGAGCGGAGTCAAAGATAGATATAAGAAGAACTCACCCCTCGTGTGTACGCCCAGAAAAGTTGTGTGGTTATAGATGAAAAGTCGATAAATATCTGTTCGCCGCATGAACTGAAACGGATCAAGGGCAAATACAGGGCTTCCAGTAAGCCATGTTTGGCTTGCAAGATAGAAATAGATCAGCGTCCCGATGACGCAAAGCGGAATATTAAAGTACGCTAGCAAGTCTTTAAGTGTGAACTTGACTTCTTGATTTAACCAAGATTGCCAAAATCCAAATACAAAAATCGCCGCCCAATACAGCGAGAAATATGGGTGCATAAGCACCCCCAAAATGACCGAGAACAGCCCTGTAAGTTTTATTGTCAGCGTAGCGCGTTGATCCGGCGACGCCACTGCGTACGCTAGAGTGCCAATCGCGGCTGTGGCTAAGGGCATATAGGGTCTGGCTTCGCCGGCGTAGTAGAGGAGCTCGGACTGACCGAAGAGAATGAAAACCGCTCCAATTTGCCAAATAAATCCATAGCCTCGAATTTTTATTGTCATGGCAGCAAAAAAATACAACAGCGCTGTGCAAATCAGGCTTGGTGCGCGAAGTATTAGGGCGTCACTCCCCCAAAATTTGAGGGCCCAATAGTTGATCAGCATGTAAATGCCAGTCTGACCGTGGTTAACCCCTGATGTAGAGCGCTTAATAGCTGCCCACGCTTCTTCGGTGGAATCAAACGATGCGAACGCAAAATGCAAAAATTCATCGATCCATATGGGTTTGCCAAATGGGGTGTACAGCAGCGTACCGAGGACGCTGGCAATGCACACCAGTATTAGCTGCCAATAGGGCCAATTGAATGAAGATTCTGTACGTTTCAACTTATTTTTGCTCGGTTATAAGTAAGTCTAGTTTTGATTATGGCTAAAAGTGCAAGTGCAAGGAAGATACAGTGATCACAAAGTTTATGTGATGACGCTTCTCAATACGGGTGAATATGATCAAAAACACTTAATCAATCGCATCATATTATAGGTGGGAGACCATGAATACCGCAGGGCAGTATCACGCTTATAATTTGTATAAACTTAATTTGTGTCTGGCGCTCAAATAATGAATAAGATTGAATATAAAAATCCGTATACAGTCAAAAAAAATACTCTTATTTGGCTCTATTGTTTTTTTGAGAACAAGCGATTTTCAAAACCCTTGCATTATCTGCATTATGGATTGTCACTAGTTTTTAAGCGGATAGCTTTCGAGCTAGTGAAGCGGAAAGCTATTCTGCCCACAACAGGTGCCTATGATGGACGCACGTTTACTATTAGATCCACAAATTCACAGTTTCACTCTATTTATTTCCCGTATTACGCGCAATGCTACGAGCCGGATGTTTTTGCCGCAATTGATTGTTTCTTGCCTGATCGAGGCGTCTTTATTGATATTGGATCGAATTGGGGACATCATACATTCATTGCCGCGCTGGAAAAAAATGCGACCGTTTTCTCTTTCGAGCCAAACCCAGAGGTTTTCGGGGACTTGGTCTCAATTGCCAAGGGCCTAAACTGTCAGGATCAGATACACGCATCAAACGTTGGGGTAGGCGCCACAGCTACGTCTTTTAATCTTGTCCAGACTCAATTTGAAAGTGGTGTGGCGTCGGTATCTAGTGCATTTTTAAATGGCCCCTTGCTGAAAACGCGATGGCCACAGCGGTTGCTGGATAAAGTCACTTTTAACACTCCGATTTCTAGGCCGGTAGATGTGGTTCCATTGGATTCCGTTATTCCTAAAGACTTGCACGTCAACCTGATAAAAGTTGATGCGGAAGGGGCTGAGATGGATTGCTTAATCGGTATGAAATCAATACTTCAGCGCTCAGATGCCAAAGTGCTGTTTGAGTTACATACGGACGAGGCTGGTGACTTCAGCGAGTTCCGAAGCTTTTTTGCAGACATGGGTTATATGGTCTATGAAATCACAACTAATCTTAAGGATCAAAGTTGTTCATTTCGGCGCGCTGAGAGGCTAAAGCCATGTAGTCAATACAATTTGATTGCTTCTAAAACAGAGCTTGAGCCTTATTGGTTCATCTAACTATGTTCGCGTGATCTAGAAAAATAAGGTGCTCTGATACATTAATAGTTCTAATTGATGAGTGACCGTAAGTCTTGAAAAAATTAATGATCCGGGCTCTGTGAGTAGGATCAACCCCCGCATGAAGGGCAATGACGTTAATCCCGTACTTCTTTATCAACGCAACGGCATCTTCGTTCGGTAACTCATTAAGTAGCCGCGTGTCTGCTTTAAAGCCGATCGGCTCTGCACCACTAAAACCATTCACGATGGGATTCCAGTGAAGTGTTGAATCCACCATGTAGGTCGCTTCTTGCGTGGGATAGCCTGCTTTGGCAGTGTGAATGGGGAAGTGAAGGATTTTGAACTGTCGGTCTTCTTCTTTTGAGAGCTTGGCGAGTGCTCGGTCAATGCTACTCGGCGCGTACTTGGGTATAGCTGCAAAAGGAAGTTTTGCCGGGTAGACTTCAAGAACAAATACGCAGACCACAGCAGCTAGTATCGCTATTTGTATTTTCTTATGGAGCTTCTGCAAGATCGTGATGAGGCCGTAGCATGACAGAATCATTACGCCAAAATAGATCAACAGTGCGAAGCGCTGCGGCGCCCGGATGGCAGAGAAGAAAGAAATTTTTTGGGCTAAAAAGTAAAGTGGCAACTTGATCCCAAAAACGTTTGAGAAAAACCCAAGAGCAAATATATAGCCTGTGATAATTAGCAATAACCCAGTGAGTGCCATTCTCCAGTTTTGACGCCATGCCGTAATCAGGCCAATACAGGCCAGCAGAATTGCGGTGTATCCGATGAAAAGAGTGTTTTCTTGCCAGATCCAGTATTTGTTATTTGGTATGAGGGAGCCAATGTAGGTTGCATTGGGTGGAATCAAAAAATCTAGAGGCTTTACTTGATCAGCTAGCGCACCAAGGTGCATAGCGCGCTCGCCAAGACTCGTATCATGCAAAGTACCGCTGTAAGCTAGGACGAATGGCAGTATTGGTAGTGCAGCAACGAGGCCAGCCCATCCAAACCAAAGCGACTGTTCTTTGCCCCAGTTCGCCCAGTTGACGTTAGCGAGAAAGATAACCAATGAAAACGCCAGAGCGATGATTGCCAGGTACCAGCTTGTAAGGGCCTGTAGTACAAAAAACAATGCTAATAAGCTCGCGTTGGTAAGGTTTGGTGTACTGCGCGTTTTAACAATGAATAGGGCGATGAACGCTAGCCACTGGTAAGAAAGAATTTGTAGGTGACTCGTATGGTGGACTCGAAAAAAACAAAAGCCCCAGAACACACCGCCCCAAAACGCCGCAAGCCGATTTTGGGTGATGTGATAGATAAAGTAATACGCACCGACTGCACTTAAAAAGTAAGCTAGAAAGATCAGGATGTTGTATCCGACCCAAGGCCCATCTGAAAAGAACTGAACCACAACATTAATGAGTGCGAGAGAGAACATATGTTCTGAGAGCTTGATCGCACCGGGATGTGGATAAAAGGTATTCCCATTCAAAATATTGGCTGGATCATTGACTATCGCATGACTAACCCAGTTGAGCGCCCAAGCATTAAGCGCAGGATCACCATCCGTCATGACGTGGCTGCGCAAATCGGTGAAGGGGAAGAACTGAATACACCAGGCGCAACTTAGCGCGAAAAACAGCGCAATCGCACAGAACGTGTAGATTCGAGGTTGCCTGGAAATAGGCTGCATTTTGTATGACCCATCTGGGTGGCTGACAAGTTAGTGCATAATTACTTGTCATTTTAAACAGCAAAGATATCTATCGATTGTATTCGGATGACAAGTGGTTAAAGTGATCCGTATCAATGGCATATGCACCTTAATGATCTAGCGATTTATGTCTGTATTTATTACTCCCCTTCTCGTGCTTTGTATCGGCATTTTCGGCTATTTGATGCCGGCGATCGGCTATTTCACGATGATGCCGGGCGACTTGGGTGACGCACGATTCAATAGCGTGATTTTGGAACATGGCTACCAATGGTTAATTGGCAGAGCGTCAGAGCTATGGAGCCCAGGTTTTTTTTATCCGTTCGAGAGAATTCTTGCTTTTAGCGATAACCACTTTGGATCGTTTTGGAGTTACGCGGCAGCTCGATCACTAGGTGCCCCTCGCGAACTCTCGTTTCAGATCTGGTTCGTAGTTGGCTGCGTACTGAACTATGCCTCTGGGTACTGGATGCTGCGGCGGATGGGCTTTGATGTTCTCGGGGCATCTTGTGGAGCATTTGTATTTGCCTTTGCACTCCCTGTGCTTCATCAAGAGGGGCATGCGCAATTAACGTACCGTTTTGCAATACCTTTAGCCATTCTCGCGTGGTGGCGTGTTGTAGAACAAAAAAGTTTGATCAATATTTTTACCTTGTTGTCTTGGTTGAGTGTTCAGTTTTTATGTTCGATCTACTTGGGTGTCTTTTTAGGGTATCTGCTGGTAGCGATGTCCATCGCCTACTTGTTATTGAAAGTTTATATGCCGAGGCAGGGCTCAAGTGACATGGGTTGCCGGGGTGCTGAGTCTCTGGTGCGAGCGCGAAACGTATTGCTGATGACCCTTACGTTATTAGTGTCAGGGATGGCTTTCTGGATGCTGAGTCACTATCAATCAGTTTCGATGCAGTACCAGGTGAGTAGGCCCATGGAAGTGTTGGACTCCTTAACGCCACGGCTGTCTAGCTATCTGTTGGCTGATCGATCGGCACTCACAGGTTGGCTAGGTAGAGGTGTGGCCGATTTTCCGATGCGACCCGAACATCAAATGTTTATCGGACTAGGAACGTTCGCGCTAGTGTTTTTTGGTTTGGTTTCGCTTGCGAGAGGAGGAGGCCTACCTACTGGCAGTCGAAATCTAGGCGCGATTAGTGCTATCAGTATTTTGATCCTAGTCGGAATGTCTGTGGTCGTGAGCGGCTACTCGCTCTACTTTTATATCGTCCGAATCCCTGGCTTAGATGCGATACGCGCGGTATCGAGAATTATTTTGGTAATTCTATTGCCGGTATCAATTTTGGTCGCGCTGGGGGTGAGTTGGTTGAGAAGTCGGTTCAATTCCATGGTTGGAGTCGGGTTAGTGACTGTGGCGGCGATTGGTATAGTTAGTGCGGAGATAGTTTTTTATAAGCCACAGCATTTTACGCGTGAGCTATGGGAGGCTCGGCAAAGCGAGCTCGGTCGAGTGATTGGGCAGCCTCCGAGCCAAGGCTCTATGATTTATCTGACCCAGCGCAAAGAAGAGCCGTTTTACTTGGCTGAGCTTGATGCGATGATCTACGCGCAAGACCATAAGCTAAAGACGCTTAATGGTTACTCGGGTAGCACGCCGCCGGGGTATGTGTATCCCGAGCCTTGTGTGAGTGTGGCGGATCGACTGGCTGGGTATTTTCAGTTTCGACAGGTTCCGCTTGAGGAACAAAAGAAGATGATCGATCAGGTTCGTCTGGTGGAAATGCAGCCTTGTGTGAAGGCTGCGAAGTAGGCGCGAATATTGTGTTCAGTTCAAGAACTGTTTCACTGCTTGCGTAATTTCGTTCGTCTCGGCCGAACCCACTAGAGGTCGCCAAGCAAGATGCCCTTTATTCGAATCGATCTCAACACACTTCGTACCTTTAATTCCATTTGCAATCTCTTTCGCATTCTCAAGCCCAAGTAAACGATCTTGAGAGCAAGGCAGTACTAGAACACGTGCCTTCACTTTAGCTAGCGCCTTACTTAAGTCCCCACCAAACGGCGCACTGACATCGTGTGCAGAGGACGCTTGATAACGCCTGACGAGGCTCCACGCATCCCAGCTGGCAAAGCCGTTACCTGCGCGTTCAGCCTCTTCATCAAGGGTCTTGAGCGGAGTGGTCTCGAGATAATCATCGGTAACAGTCCACGTGAAGTAGTGTCTGCCGGCTGCGCGTTGCCCAGCTTCGGGTTGAGTCAGTGGAGCATGCTTGTGATATTGCCCTTCGCGCCAGTTTGGATCGAGCTCGATGATGTCGAACATGCGCTTGGTTGCCATCAGGAAGGTATTGCCTGCTTTCCATGCGGGGACAAGCAAGACTGCATTTTTGACGGAGTCAGGGAAATGGATCAGCCATTCAAGAGTTTGGAAGGCGCCCATGGAGGCACCTGCGAGTAGAGCCACTTGCTGGGTGCCGAGCCCCAGGCCTTCAGAAGCCAGTTGATACTGCGCGCGGGCCATATCCCGGATGGTGTAGCGGGGGAACTTATCAAACAAGCCATCACCCGGCTTGGAGGATGTGCCGCCACCGATGGAGTCTGTACACACGACGCAATAGCGATCGGTGTCGTAGGCGCGACCGGGGCCGACGTGCTCTGCAGTGCCGTGGCGCAGGTTGCTAGTGCCCGGCATGACTAAGCAAAGATTGTCACGTGCGTC
>CAIUZV010000392.1 GCA_903903735.1 uncultured beta proteobacterium
AAGGCCTCTGAGATCGCCGGGAACGCGACGTTTACAGAGAAGTCCAGCGGGGCAATCGAAGCGCCTAACCCGATGATGACTAATGCAATGATGTTCAAAAGGACGTGTCGCAATAAAAA
Organism: uncultured beta proteobacterium; assembly: GCA_903903735.1. GTDB lineage: Bacteria > Pseudomonadota > Gammaproteobacteria > Burkholderiales > Burkholderiaceae_B > Zwartia. The sequence continues at coordinate 120 of CAIUZV010000392.1, forward strand.
AGTATTCTGTATCATTAAACACCAATACTATTGAACAATCACCGCTCGTCGTTGTGTTGGTCATAGATGTATAGCCATAGGATTCCTTTGTATGTCTGCTGAACTGAAGGTTGCTTCTCAAGTCATGAGCCTATATCCCGAAGCGCAATGGCTGTTTGATCAGTTGCGTGAGGGCAGCGTCGACACCAAGCGTGGCGGCGTGACCCGCGACACGTACGGATCGGGCGAACAGTTTGCGCACGACCTCGTGGCAAAGTACGCAGCAGCACTTGGACTTGAGGTTCGACACGACCACATGCGTAATACCTATATGGTGTTGCCTGGGTTAGATCGCTCGGCTCCTGCCCTTGTTATCGGCTCTCATTTAGACTCGGTCGCGGCAGGCGGAAATTATGACGGCGCGGCTGGAGTGGTGGCTGGCTTGATTGCGATCGAAGCGCTTCAAGAGGCTGGGTTGCAACCCCAGTGCGATATTGTTGTGATGGGCGTGCGTGCCGAAGAAAGTATTTGGTTTCAAGTCTCCTATATTGGCAGCCGAGGTGCTCTGGGATCCTTGCAGGAGAGCGCATTGCAGGCTAAGCGCATCGATACAGGCCGAACCCTTGCCGAGCATTTGCTTGCCGCGGGCGGCGATCCTGATGCAGTTACGCAAGGCCAGGCCTACCTCACGCCACAGAACGTGAGAGCCTTTATGGAAGTACACATTGAACAAGCGCCCAGTCTGGCGATAGAAGGGCATGCCATAGCGATTGGTTCGGGTGTGCCAGGAAACTTTCGTTACCCCAAAATCAAGATTACTGGGGAGTACGGTCACGTTGGGCTCGGGCGCCGCTACCGCCATGATGCCGCACTTGCTGGGGCAGATATCGCGCTAGGCCTCGATAAGATCTGGGCGGAATGGGAGCAGGCAGGGCGTTTGATGGCCTGCACCATTGGTGAGTTTCAGACCAACGCCGCGCGTCATGGATTGACAATTGTGCCTGGGGAGTTTGGCTTAAGCCTTGATGTGCGCGCCTACGACACTGCAGACTTAGCCGAACTGAAAACAAAGTTTTTGGAACTCGTAGCAGAGGTATCGGCGACGCGCCGTGTCAAAATCGATCTCGGTCCTCAAGCCTCTGCAGGCGTGGCGCCAGCAGATCCAACCATCACCGCGCAGCTGCGCGCTTGCGCCTTGGAGCTAGGACTAACAGTCCCCGACTTGCCGAGTCCCGCCTCGCACGACTCCGCTGCCTTTTATGCGGCCGGTATTCCTTTTGGATTTTTGTTTATCCGCAACCCAAATGGTAGTCATCACCCCGATGAGGAAATGTCGATCGACGACTTTCTTTTAGCAACGACAGTCTTAACGCAGTGGTTGGTTACACACTGTTGCAAAAATTAGTTTGCCTAGAAATCATCCCCAGTCGATAATTTTTCTTTAAGAAAAAGTGGAAGTCCCCATGCAGGAAAGACTTGCTCGTTTTGAAAAATTCGAAATTGACACGCGTGACCGCCTAGCTAGGATTGAAACCCGGCTAGACATCTTTGCGACCAAGTCTGATTTAAATGCCCTTAAGACCGACTTGTATAAAGAGTTGCATAAGGAACTTCATGGCATGACGTGGAAGCTGCTTGGCGGGGCATCGGCGTTAGTGACAGCCGTGTACTTTATCGCAAAAAATGTAAGTGTTTATTAGCACTTAACGCCCGAGTCGGCCGCCTGCGTGTGCGATATAAAACCATTCCTGGCCGGGCTGCGATTTCATGTTCGGAAACACAATAAAGCAGTCTCGCTCCGCAAGGAGGCGTGTACCGTCGGCGCGTGTGCCAATGCATTCGCCTTGTTTGATCGGATCAAAACTCTTCCAAGGCTTGGCAAACTGATCGTTCATGTCAAAGCGATCAAACACGTCATAAAGCCCGAGCACTTCAAACTCTTTTGCAGCAGCTGGTGGTGTTCCCGCGAGCATACCTAAGTGGGTCAGAGTGTTCACAATCGCTTGGTATGCAACTTCCCGTCCACCGACATCATCGTGTTGGCTACACTCTAACGTGAGCGACCAGCCGCCCACGGAACGCATGTACTCCGTGGTGCCGATGCCGTAACGCGTATCAATATCAACATCTTTGGCGTTGAAGCGTCCCGCATTGACTTCCGCAGCGCGTCGCTCGAGTCCCTTGGCATAGGTGCTTAGCCAGCCATAAATAAAGCGCTTGCAACCGAGCCGAGTAATGAGATCCTCTTCGATCTGTGCCTGCGCAAAAGGCTCGAGTGCTTGGGTATTGTTAGACGGGCCAAACAGTGCGAAGGCCGTATCACCGCTCTGAAAAGAGTGGAGATCGAGTAGGCCATCGTGCTCTGCGAGCAATGGGCAGAGCCAGTTCGCAATATGGTCTTCGTATTGCACCGGCGTATCGGTTGGCATCAGGCGACGATTCAAGTTTCGGTCGCCAGCACGCCGCTTGAGTCGATAGGCTTTAGGATTTGTGACCGGTACAAAAGTCACAAATCCCTTTAGAAGCTTGAGCTCGCCCAACTCAAACTGCTTGACCAATCTCTCGATCGCAAAGGTCCCGCATGTCTCATTGCCATGAACTGCCGCAGTGACGATGAGCTTAGGGCCTGCGATAGGACTGCGGATTCTGGTCGTTTGAAAAGGACGTTCCTGATCAAGCGGAATCTGCTCGGGTAGATTTGTCAGCAGTGTTGAGGGTAATGCCATGTTTAGTCCGCTTTAATGTTGGAGGCCGTGACGGTCTTACCCCACAGTGCAAAGTCGGACTTGATGCGCTCTGCAGTCTGTTGTGGTGTGAAGGGCATCGGCTCGTAACCTTCACGCTTGATGGCAGCAATCACTTCTGGGTCTTTCATAATGTCTGCGAGCGCTGGCACGAGCTTGGCCATGACTTCTTTTGGTAGCCCAGCTGGCCCGACTAGGCCGAACCAGATTGTGGCATCAAAGCCGGGGAAGCCCGATTCGGCCATCGTCGGCACGTCTGGGAACATAGAACTACGCTTGCTTGACGTATCCGCCAAGGCTCGCAGCTTGCCAGCTTGAATCTGCGCGGCTGCCGCACCGAGCGAGGAGAACAACACAGGCACGTGTCCACCAAGCAACTCAGCGAGGGCAGGGTTGCCGCCTTTATAGGGGATGTGTGCGATGTCAAGATTTGCGGCTGCTTTGAACTGTTCGCCTGCTAGGTGGCCCACTCCGCCCACTCCCGAGGTGCCATAGCTCCAGTTCTTCGGGTCCTTTTTGGCTAGCTCCACAAGACTCTTGATATCGGTTGCTTTCGATGTCGGAAGCACTACGACCACCACACCACCACCACCCACCATAGAAATTGGCGTGAAGCTTGTGAGCGGGTCATAACCGAGTTTGCGCATGTGCGGCAAAATCGTCATCGGACCCGAGTCCGTGATGTGCAACGTGTACCCATCGGCAGGCGCTTTGGCGGTGAGATCAGCCGCTAGTGAAGCCCCAGCGCCGGGCTTGTAGTCAATGATGATGGGTTGTTTCAGAATCTTTGTGAGACGGTCTGAGATGGGACGAATAAGTTTGTCCGCAGCGCCGCCTGGTGCATAGCCAACCAGGATCTTGATGGGCTTGTCCGGATATTCGGCCTGAGCGGGGGAGTTCAGTGCAACCAACGCAACAGCACTTGCTAATATTGTTTTGATCATACGCATAAGTGTCTCCTAGTTTTTAAATAAGTCGTCAGGGATAAGGGGCGGGGTAGGGTTCTGTGAATGAGGTTGTTCCGCACGCCAAGACATGTCCCCAATTCCCTTCGTGGTTTATTTCAAAGATTAAGAGTGGATACTACAGACTCAGGCGCATGGCCGTCAAAAAAGGGGTGGCCTAGTGTTTACCCTCGGTTTTGCTGTGGCTAGTTGTGATGCGTTACGTCTACGCCTACACTCACGAACCAAGTCAAAAGACTTTTTTACAGACAGCCTAGCTTGCTAGGCACCCATTTTTCTCGCTCAAGGATCTCCTCATGCGTAAAACCTTATCGGTATTGCTAGCGAGTTTGCTCGCAACAGTTGGCTTTGCGGCCCACAGTCAAACGAAGTGGGATTTGCCTACGGCCTATTCGCCATCGATTTTTCTGACTGAAAACTTGGTCGAATTCTCCAAAGATGTAGCGAAAGCGACAGGCGGCAAGCTCAATATCACCGTTCATCCTAACGCTTCGTTGTTCAAAGCACCGGAAATCAAGCGCGCGGTTCAAGGCAACCAGGCACAGCTGGGTGAAATTCTTCTCGTGAACTTTGCGAACGAAGATTCGATTTATGAGTTAGACGGCGTTCCATTTTTAATCAACAGCTACGCAGGTGCAAAGAAACTCGCGGCCATTCAAAAGCCTTATCTTGAAAAGAAGCTCGCTTCCCAAGGGATGATGCTCTTGTTTGCAGTGCCTTGGCCACCACAGGGTATCTTCACGAACCGTGATTTGAAGAGCGTTGCGGACATGAAGGGCCTGAAGTGGCGCTCGTACAGCCCGGCGACTGCAAAAATCGGCGAACTCGTGGGTGCACAGCCCGTCACGATTCAAGCTGCTGAGGTCTCGCAGGCCATGGCAACAGGCGTGATGGATTCGATGATTTCATCGAGTGCGACGGGTGTTGACACCAAGAC
>CAIUZV010000393.1 GCA_903903735.1 uncultured beta proteobacterium
CCCCTTGAAATAAGTTATCCAAGACAAATATCGGCTCTTTAGGCATACCAACATTAATACGGTAGACCGCACTACCAAAAATGGTCTGACCAAAACCGTCAAGAAAGTACGTGATGCCAAGTGTGGCCATCAAAAGTGTTACGGCTTCCTGATTCACCAGATGACGTAACACCAGGCGCTCTACCAGCCAAGCAAAAACCAGCATGCAGATTGCCGCCAACACAAATGCAATGATATTGGCCAGCAACAGGCTTTCAAAACCTAACCAGGCTGGCACCCATTCAGAGAAACGCGCCATGGCAAGCGCGGCAAACAGCACCATCGCACCCTGAGCGAAGTTAAAAACGCCTGAGGCCTTAAATATCAGCACAAATCCAAGAGCAACCACTGAATACAGCACTCCCGCCATTAGGCCGCCAAGCGTGGTCTCCAGGAAAAAAGCCATCTATATCTCCGTGTTTAGTGCGATGTGCCTAGATAGGCTTGAATCACTTCGTCGTTGGCACGCACTTCGTCGGGCGTACCATCACCAATCTTCTTGCCATAGTCCAACACCACAACACGATCACTAATATCCATCACCACACCCATGTCGTGCTCAATCAGGACGATCGTCGTACCAAACTCATCTTTAACATCCATGATGAAGCGACACATATCCTGCTTTTCTTCGACGTTCATCCCCGCCATGGGCTCGTCGAGTAGCAATACTTGAGGCTCCATTGCTAGCGCACGCGCTAGATCGACTCGTTTTTGTAAGCCATACGGAAGCTGACCCACCGAAGTCTTTCTGTAGGCCTGAATCTCTAAAAAATCAATAATGTGCTCAACTTTCTCGCGATTGGCGATTTCTTCGCGCTCTGCAGGTCCGAGACGAAGCGCTTGCAACAAAATATTGCTTCGGATGTACAAATTACGACCAGTCATAATATTGTCGATGACGCTCATGCCTTTAAAAAGCGCCAAGTTCTGAAAGGTGCGCGCGATGCCCATTTTGGCAACTTGACGACTATTCATATGGCTAAAGGTCTGGCCCCTAAACGTGATTGAACCCGCCTGGGGCGTGTACACCCCATTAATACAGTTCAGCATCGAGCTCTTACCCGCTCCGTTTGGACCGATGATCGCCCGAATCTCATGCTCTCTCACATTAAATGAAATATCCGTCAGCGCATTGACTCCGCCAAAGCGCAAACTAATGTTTTCAACATCTAAGATGACATCGCCAATTTGCCGATTTGCCATTTACGATCCTTGTTTTCTTAAGAACACAGGTTCGACGCGCTTGACAGTCCGTTGAACGTTTGTCATACCTGTCCCACGACAAACGTGGGGACCTCATGTATCTTCAACGTTGCCGAGACCTTGCCTTCCCGTCCATCTTCAAAGCGCACCTGAGTCTCGATGAACTGCTCGGACAAACCGCTGTATATCGCACTAACTAAGGGTGCATACTTGCTTTCGACAAATCCACGCCTGACCTTCCGTGTGCGCGTCAACTCGTCGTCGTCGGGATCAAGCTCCTTGTGCAACACCAAAAACTTAGAGATCTGGGCATGCCCGAGCATTGATTCTTTAGATAATTCTTCGTTCATCTTTTCAATACAGCCACGGATGAGCTCAGCCACAGCAGAATTACCCGCCAAATCTACATAGCCACTGTAGGCAATGTTACGGCGCTCAGCCCAATTTCCAACCGCCTCAAGATCGATATTCACAAATGCACTGATCGTTTCGCGCCCCGAACCAAACACAACAGCTTCTTTAACAAAGCTAAAGAACTTCAGCTTATTCTCTATGTATTTAGGCGCAAACACTTTGCCATTTGCTAGCGTGGAGACATCTTTTGCGCGATCGATAATACGAAGATCTCCGTCGCTATCGATAACACCAGCATCACCGGTCCGGAAGTATCCTTGCGCATCGAAGGCTTCCTGGGTGGCATCCTCATTTTTGTAATATCGATCCATCATCGACACGCCACGCACTAATACCTCGCTGTTGTCTCCGATACGAATCTCAACGCCAGGGGAAGGCTTTCCAACCGAGTCATATTTAACCTCACCGTCTCGTTGGATACAGACATACGCGCATGTTTCCGTTTGTCCGTATAGC
>CAIUZV010000394.1 GCA_903903735.1 uncultured beta proteobacterium
CCGCCCAGCACATCGTGATGGAGCGCATTGACGCATTGACGGCTTACGATCAAAGCGCAGCGCTGTCAGCCATCCACGTGCCGCGGTTAGTACTCGGGGCACGCGACGATTTGATTGTGCCCGCCTTTTTGCAAGAACAACTCCACGCCTTACTTCCCGGGTCAGATTTAAAAATCTTTGATTACGGCGGACATTTCTTCCCAGTTTCTAGAACAGAACTCTTTACGTCAACATTGCTTCAGTGGTTCGCAACACACACCTAAGCTTCAATAAGGCTCTGCCATGACAGAAAATTTCTCAAGTACACAAACAATTCACAAAACCGTCATCGCAACAAAAGGCGGCGTCGTCGCGGCCCAGCATCGACGTGCCGCTGAAGTCGGTGCTGCAGTGCTTGATGCGGGTGGCGATGCGGTTGATGCCGCGATTGCGACCTCCTTCGCAATCGGTGTCGTCGAGCCTTGGATGAGCGGGCCCGCAGCGGGCGGTGCGATGGTGTTATGGCGCGCAAATGAGGGCCGCGCGCGCGTTGTGAATTTTGGTTGCCGCTCCCCACGGGAATTGAATCCGGCAGACTACCCCTTAAGCGGTACTGGCAAATCCTCAGACCTATTTCCTTGGCCCTCTGTTGTCGATGATCGTAACGTCATGGGCGCAACCGCCGTCGCCGTGCCTGGCGTCGTAGCAGGGATGGATCTTGCACATCAGCACTTTGGTCGTATGCCCTGGAAAGACCTGGTGATGCCTGCTGCTGGCCTTGCCGATGAAGGCTTGTTAGTCGATTGGTACACCACGCTTGTGACCGCTGCCAATGCGCGAGTCTTGAGCAAAGACCCCGATACCGCCGCCATGTTTTTAGAGCAAGGCCATTGGCCGATCGCAGGCGACTGGACGTCACTCAATGAGCGGCATCTGAATCAAAAAGCTTTTGCGCAAACCTTACGCCAAATTGCAGAAGGCGGCTCAAAAGCGTTTTATCAAGGGGATCTCGCAGCGCAACTGGTTGGCGATATCCGTGCAAAAGGAGGCTGCATGAGTATGCAAGACCTCGCAGACTATCGCGCTGAATTAGTCGACCCTCTTACGATCAACTACCGCGGTGGCCGTGTCTTTGCAACACCCGGTCTAACCGGCGGCCCCACTTTCGGCAAAGCCCTTGAATTGCTAGCAAGCGAGCTCAACCCCATCAAAGGCACACCGGGTGCGCCAACCTATGCCGCCTTTGCGCGCGCGCTCGACGCAGCATTTAAGCTGCGGTTTGAAAACATGGGCGATCACGAATCACCCAAAGCGCCTGGCTCAACTACGCACTTCAGCGTTGTTGATCGTCACGGGAACATGTGTGCGGTCACGCAAACGCTACTTTCCATCTTTGGCTCACGGGTTGTGTCGCCTTCAACTGGCTTGCTCCTGAACAACGGCATCATGTGGTTTGATCCCGAACCTGGCAAACCAAACTCGCTCGCCCCAAACAAGCGCTGTCTAGCAAACTACAACCCAGTCATTGGCGAGGATGCAGCAGGCCGACGATTTGCCATTGGAGCATCTGGAGGACGAAAGATTCTTGGCGCTGTCATGCAGTTGAGCTCTTTCATCATGGATCACGGTTTAAGCCTCGAAGAGGCTTTCCATACGCCTCGCATTGATGTCAGCGGCGTGGGCAAAGTGACGGCCGATCAAGCTCTGTCTGCCGACATACTCGCGACATTGGAAAAAATCTTTCCGGTCACCCCAACGCGTCGTAACGTCTACCCCTACGCGTTCGCCTGCCCCGCAGGCGTTATGCGGGACGGCGAACTCAATATGGGCTGTACCGAGATCATGTCTCCCTATGGCGACGCAATCACGGGAGGTTAAGCGACCGACTTAAACAGGCACGGCAGGCAGACTGAGCTCTGCCCATCGCGCCACGCGCATTAAGTGTGCGTCTTGTTTATAAGGTGCCACAAGTTGCAGACCGATCGGCAATCCTTTTGCCGATCGCGCGATTGGTAGCGTGATCGCTGGCAAGCCCAAGAAACTCCACAGCGCACAAAACACCGGATCGCCCGTAGAGCCCAAGCCCTCTGGGGCTGCACCAGTCGCTGGGATCGTGAGAATTGCATCGAATCCCTTGAGCTGATTCATCATGTCGTGGCGTAACGCTTGTTGCGCTGCGCGCACTTCTACATACTCATAGGCAGTGCGGTTGCGCCCCTTCTTGACGAGATCTGCAATCGACTCACACAGTAACGCCGCATGATTCTTAAAGTGATCCGCGTGTATCACACCAGCCTCGCACTCAAGCAAACATTGCAACATGTCAATCCCGCGCCAGTAGGCGTCAGGCAGCGAGAATTCTTCAACCACAGCCCCTGCCTGACGCATCGCTGCAACCGACTTGGCCATCGCCTCTTTTTGCTCAGGGGTCACGAGCGCATCATGGGGCGTTGTAAGCCAGGCGAGTCGTGGCGCAGCACTGGGAGCAATCCCCGTCTGTTCATCCATCGGCACTGCCGGCAAAACAATCGCATCGGACTCATCGATCGAGCGGTTACGCAATTTGTTAAACGCATAGGCCACATCATTCACCGAACGCGCCAAAAATCCCACGTGGTCCAGAGACCCGGAAAGTGGAAAAACTCCCGCGCGCGGGGTCGCGCCAAAGCTAGCCTTCAGTCCAACGACGCCACAAAACGCCGCAGGGCGAATCACGGAACCCACTGTCTGCGTGCCCAGTGCAATCGGCACCACGCCTGCGGCTACCGCAGCAGCCGAACCGCTTGAGGATCCGCCGGGAGTATGCGCACGATTCCAAAAATTGACTGTCGGACCTGGTTGACGAAACGCAAACTCTGTTGTCACCGTCTTACCAAATACCACCCCACCAAGTTGTCTAATTTTTGACACGATCGGTGCGTCATGACCCAACATCTGATCCGCGTAAATAGGCGAGCCATTCGTTGTTGGCAAATCTCGTGTCGCGACTAAATCTTTGACACCAACCGGAATACCTGCCCACTCTCCATCACCCGTTTGAGCCAAGAGATCTTCGAGCGCATGGCGCGATACGAACGCACGCAGCCAAGGCTCCGTTTCTTCGGCGCGCGCATAGCACTGTTTGACATAGTCCTGAGGTGCGAGAGTACCCGCGGCAATGGCGCGGGTGGCGGCAAATAAACCAAGAGGAAGCTGTGACATAGATAACCTTTTTGACGCAAATTAGACACACGGTAAGATATATACACTGATTTACTGGGTCAGTGAAACGCTTTTTGGAGTTCTGACATGTACAACCCAAAACATTTTGAACAAGGCGACCTCAGCGTTGTGTCAGCACTCATCGCGCATTTTCCGCTAGGCGCACTGGTCACCACCCAGAACGGCTCGCTCGAGGCAGATCACATCCCGTTTTTGTTAGACGGAGACTTGGCTTCTGGTGCCAAACTCATTGGCCACGTCGCTAAAAACAATCCGGTCTGGCAGCTCGCCTCCGCAGACGCAGAATGCATGGTGATTTTTCAAGGCCCTAACGCGTATATTTCACCGAGCTGGTATCCATCCAAGCAGGTGCACCATGAGGTCGTGCCGACCTACAACTACGCCGTGGCGCACGTTTACGGGAAACTCACTGTTTCGCATGACCCTCAAACTAAACTAGAGATCGTCGACCAGCTGACAGCCTCGATGGAGGGGGGGCGCAAAGAGCCTTGGGGCGTATTGGATGCACCAGCCGGTTACATCGACAAGATGCTCGAGGCAATCGTCGGCATTGAGCTCTCAGTGACTCGCATACAGGCAAAGTGGAAAATTAGTCAAAATCGCGAAGACCGTGATCGTCTTGGGGCCGCCAAGGGGCTTGCCAGCGAAGCACCCTCTCCAACTGCGGCGCACATGGCACGCATGATCGAGGCTAAGACAGGTATAGGGCAGGCTTAACGTGGGGCGGGTGGCTCGCATGCCACCGTCGCCTGAATCAATAGACGGCGCTCATTGTTCTGCGGCGGAAACTCAGTTGATGTCACACGACATGCCGTGACCTTTTCGATCGCCTCAATTTGCCGTGCTTTTTGTTTGTCTAGATTTTCGGCTGACGATCCACCTTGTTTGCCGCCGTAAGCTTCCCAGCGCCCATTACCCAGCGGCACCACGCTCACCTCTCGCTTATCCAAGACGACAATCTGACGCGCTGGATCGCGGTGGTAGTAAACCGCGCTCCCCTGACAGCCCGCGAGGTTGACGAATGCCGCGCCGCAAAGGACTATTAAGGGTACTTTTTTCATCAGAAGTCTCGAGGCTCTTAGGATTAAATTACGGCACAATAAGCGTTCTACCGATATTATCCGGTTCAAGCACACAAGGCCAAGTGCGGTTTAAGCATAAACATCAAAGCAAAAAGGGGCAAGCAATCATGTCGAAAGAAGGCGTTCTGAATATTCCCTCGCTAAAAGGTAAGGTCTCCGACGCGGAGTGGGAGACAAGGGTCAATCTGGCCGCCTGTTACCGCTTAGTAGAGATGTATGGCATGGCCGACATGATCGCCAACCATATCTCGGCTCGCATCCCCGGCGAAGAGGGCACCTATCTTATTAATGCCTACGGCATGATGTACGAAGAAATCACCGCATCCAGCCTACTTAAGGTTGACCATCACGGCAATGTCTTGAGTAAGCCTGACTTCGGGGATCTGAATTACGGCGTAAACAAAGCAGGGTCTGTGATTCACAGCGCGGTCCATCACGGCCGCCCTGACGTCGGCTGCGTGATTCACACACATAGCTGGGCATCCATGGCGGTCTCTTCTCTTGAGTGTGGCTTGCTCCCGCTCACGCAAACTGCCATGCGCTTTCTCAAGATTAGTTATCACAACTACGAAGGCGTGGTGTTAGACGAGACCGAACAGGAGTCGCTGGTACGTGACCTAGGTAATAGCGAAGCCATGATTTTGCGCAACCATGGTGCACTCACCGTTGGCCGCACGATCGGTGAGGCCTTTAACTGGATGCATCGCCTAGAACTCTCCTGCCGTGCACAGATCGGTGCGATGTCCTGCAATACACCGCTTTCGAAAGTGTCACAAAAAGTACTCGATGAAACCTGGAACAACTATCAACCAGGCACACGTCGTCCTTATGGCGTGATGGAGTGGACAGCGCTTTTGCGTAAGCTCGATCGCACCGATACCTCCTATCGCAACTAAAAAAAGGAAACCTATGCTGCGTCGACTCGCCCTACAAGCCCTCACTCTGAGCGCACTTGCCGCTTTAGCACCTGCGATGGCACAAACATCTTCAAAGCCCATCACCATGCTTGTGCCATTCGCTGCGGGGGGCAATATTGATATCGTGGCGCGTATCATTGCGCCCGCCTTATCCAAGCAGCTTGGGCAAACAATCGTCGTGCAAAATCGTCCTGGCGGCGGTGGCTCTGTCGCTGCAGCCGAGGTCGCACGCGCTCAGCCGGATGGCAGCACCCTACTAATCACCACGCCGAACCCTCTGGTTATCGTACCCAAGATGGTTTCCACCACCTACACGATCAATAGCTTTGAAAGTATTGGCCTCATCTCCTCAACCTCGCTAGTGTTTACGACACGGGCAGGTAACCCCAAGTTTAAGGATATGGCGAGCTTTCTCGCTTATGCCCGAGCCAATCCTGGCAAAGTCAGCATCGGCAATGCAGGGATCGGCACCACCAACCACGTTGCGATTATGCAACTGCAGTCCATCGCAAAACTAGACTTAAATGTAGTGACTTATAAAGGTTCGGGCCCCGCCATTATTGACTTGTTGGGCGGGCAAATCGATGCGATGGTTGATCAGCTTTCAAGCTCCATTGCGAACATTAAAGGTGGTCGCCTGACAGCGTTAAGCCTCTTAGCGCCCGAACGTGACCCACTTCTACCTGACACCCCTAGCACTAAAGAAGTAGGGCTACCCACTCTAGATATCAGCACAACGCTTGGTCTTCTGGCTCCGGCTAAAACGCCCGAAGCAATAGTGAAGCAGCTTGGCGATGCGTTGTTTAAAGTATTGCAAGACCCCGCTGTAAAAGAACAGTTGCTCAACGTAGCGAGTATCGCGCGCCCAGGTCCGACAAATGCTTTCGGCGTTCTTCTTAAACGAGAGGATGCGATCGCAGCGGAACTTGCAACGGCTGGCAAGCTCAAAGTTGAGTAAAAACTTTATTAACAGACTCCCCCAGAGATAGCGCACATGAAATCAAAAGACCTTCCATCGTCGTTAAAGCGCCGCCAGGTATCCCTTGCACTCGGTGCGGCCGCACTCGGCATCAGCGCAACACGGACAGCTCAAGCGCAATCCGCTGCAGACTACCCAAACAAGGCTGTGAAAGTTGTTGTGTCGTTCACTGCTGGTGGCACAACGGACATTATTGCCCGCAGCGTTGGTAACCTGATGGCTGAGCAACTCAAACAAAGCTTCGTCGTTGAAAACAAACCGGGCTCGGGTGGAAACATCGGTAACGAAATGGTGGCTCGCTCACCCGCCGATGGCTATACCTTAACCGTCGCGTCCGTTGGACCCATGGCGATCAACCCAACGCTTTACAAAGATCTTCGGTACGATCCCTTAACCGAGCTCGTGCCAATCGTTTTAATCGCAGACGTCCCCAACGTATTGGTGGTGAGTCCAAAACTTCCCGTCAATAACTACAAAGAATTTGTCGCTTACCTCAAGTCGCAGCCCAAGGGCTCTATGAATTACGGCTCCACAGGCGTCGGCACCTCTGCGCACCTCTCGAGCTTTATGCTGATGGATGCCCTTGGGACGGACGCGCAGCACATACCCTACAAAGGCGCAGAGGCTTTAAACGATCTGCTCTCCAGTCGAATTGACTTTATGTTCGCCACCATCCCTTCCGTGATCAGCCAGATCAAGGCTGGCAAGTTGCGTGCGATCGCCGTCAGTAGTCCCAAGCGCTCACGCTCCATGCCCGATGTACCGACCGTCGCTGAAAACGGTATTCCGGATTTTGCAGCAGGCTCTTGGTTTGGCATGCTTGCTCCGCGCGGAACGCCTCAAGCGATTATCGATAAGCTCAACAAAAGCGCGAATCAAGCCATGGTCAGCCTTGAGGCGCGCTTCATAAGCGAAGGCGCTGATCCGGTTGGCGGCACACCAGAATTTTTTAAAGACTTCATCCAGAAAGAATATGTGAAGTGGAAAAAGGTTGTGATCGCCTCTGGCGCATCCGCCCGCTAAGGAAACACCGTGACCACACTTAAGCTTGCACACACACCCCGTATTTTGTTGTCCGATAAAACGGCTAAAGACATCGACGGCGAACTCACGCGGATTCTGGGCAAAGACGGCTACGTGCGGGTCACGGCAAAACAAATGCATGACGGCACTGCCGACGCGGATTTTTGTTTTATTTCACGCGACGTAACCGCCGCGTCAACGAAACATCACATCGTTCCCGAAACGCAATACGTGTACGACGCAATGCGTAACTCCAAGGCGCTGCAGTGGGTGCACATTCACTCCGCCGGCGTTGATCGTCAGATTTTTCTTGACCTCATGGCGCGTGGTGTGACGGTCACAAACTCGTCCGGTGCAAGTGCGGGCATCGTTGCACAAACCGCCTTAACGGGCTTGTTATCTTTAGGCCGTCGCTTTCCTCAGCTTGCAAGGGCTCAACGCGCGCATGCCTGGGAGCCTTTCTTCAAAGTCGGTCAACCTCCAGAGCTCGAAGGGCAGACAGCAACAATCGTTGGCTGGGGCCCCATTGGCCAAAAGCTTGCTGCCTGGCTCGGTGCAATCGGTTTAAAAATCATTGTGGTCCGACAATCGGCCAGCTCGACGATCCCTGATATTCCCGTTGTCTCATTTGCTGACTTTCAATCTGTCTTACCCAAAACGGATTGGCTTGTCCTTGCCTGCCCGCTGACCGCCCTCACAACGAACTTAGTCTCTGCCAAAGCGCTTAGCCTCATGAAGCCGTCGGCACATATCGTGAATATTTCACGCGGTGTGGTGATCGACGAACCCGCCATGATTGATGCTTTGCAAAATGGTCGTCTTGCGGGCGCGTATCTCGATGTGTTCGCGCAAGAACCCCTCTCGCCTGACTCCCCACTGTGGGATATGCCTAATGTGATTTGTACGCCGCACACAGCGGGGTTTTCAGATGCGATTTTGCAACGCATGGCCGAGAAGTTTCTTGAAAACGTTGGGCACTTCGCTCGCGGTGAACCGCTAATAAATGTCGCCAAGCTGGCGTAGTCGTCAGGGGTAGCGTACAATGACGCCACGGCACAACGTTCCAGTCCTCGTGCCGCGCTAAGCCCCAACTCTGTGGGCGCTCGCCTCCAAGGCGTTTTTACTCCCTGTTCGTCTGCCCCGATTGGAGTCCACATTCACTTGTGGACCGGCATGACGA
>CAIUZV010000395.1 GCA_903903735.1 uncultured beta proteobacterium
GCTGTGGAGTCCTATCCACATATCCCGGTGGTGATGCACCAGGATCATGGCCAATCACCAAAGATTTGTCAGGGTGCGATTGATCTTGGCTTCTCGAGCGTCATGATGGACGGCTCGCTAAAAGAAGACGGCAAGAGCATTGCCGACTACGACTACAACGTTGCGGTCACGAAACAAGTGGTCGACATGGCGCACAAGCTGGGTGTCACGGTTGAGGGTGAACTCGGCTGTTTGGGGTCGCTTGAGACCATGCAAGGCGACAAAGAAGACGGTCATGGTGCTGATGGCAAACTGACGATGGATCAGTTGCTGACGGATCCTGAGCAGGCTGCTGACTTTGTACGCAAAACCCAACTCGACGCCTTAGCGATCGCGATTGGTACAAGCCATGGCGCTTATAAGTTCACGCGCAAGCCCACGGGCGATATTTTGTCGATTTCGCGTATTAAAGAAATCAACAAGCGTTTGCCCAATACCCATTTGGTGATGCATGGCAGCTCAAGCGTCCCACAAGAATTGTTGGCTGAGATCCGTCAATTCGGCGGCGATATGAAAGAAACCTATGGTGTGCCTGTTGAAGAAATTCAAGAAGCCATCAAGTTTGGCGTGCGTAAGATCAACATCGATACCGATATCCGTTTAGCGATGACCGGCGCGATCCGTCGCTTCTTCGCAGAAAATCCGGGCAAGTTTGATCCGCGCGAATATTTGAAGCCAGCACGTGAAGCCGCAAAAGGTATTTGTATCGCGCGTTACCAACAATTCGGTACCGCTGGCCAAGCGAGCAAGATCAAGGTGATTCCCCTGAAGGATGTAGCGGCTCAGTATTCTGCCGGCAAGCTGTCACAGGTCGTGCAATAGTGGCTGCAGCGCTGTATCAATCCAGTATTAAGTCCTTGCCGCTGCTCGCGCGCGGTAAGGTGCGAGACATGTATGCAGTCGGTGATGATAAGTTGCTTATCGTGGCCTCTGATCGGATTTCCGCATTTGATGTCATCCTGGATGATCCCATTCCCGGCAAAGGTCAGGTCTTAAAAGAGCTGACAGATTTTTGGCTCGAGAAGTTGGCCCACATCTTGCCCAATCACTCCACTGGCGTGAAACCGGAAGATCTCGTAACGGCCGAGGAGCGCGATCAGGTGGTTGGCCGTGCCGTGGTGGTCAAGCGGTTGAAACCCATCATGGTGGAAGCCGTTGCACGTGGCTATTTGATCGGTTCGGGTTGGAAAGACTACCAACAGTCAGGGGCTGTGTGCGAAATTTCCTTGCCGGCGGGCTTGAAGCAGGCGGGTAAGTTGCCACAACCGATTTTTACGCCGGCCGCCAAGGCCGAGGTCGGTCTGCATGATGAGAACGTTGATTTCGATCACGTGATTAAAGAAGTCGGACGTGAAATGGCTGAACGTATTCGCGAGGTCACACTGCGCTTGTACTCCGAGGCCGCAACGTTTGCAGCAACGAAAGGCATCATGATTGCCGATACAAAATTTGAGTTTGGTCTGGATGCTAACGGCACCTTGCACCTAATGGATGAGGTGTTGACGCCTGACTCGTCACGCTTCTGGCCTGCCGATGGCTACAAAGAAGGGATGAGCCCGCCATCCTTTGATAAGCAATTTGTGCGTGATTGGCTTGAAACACAAGACTGGGGTAAGACTCCACCTGCGCCAAGATTGCCAGCGGATGTGATCGCCAAAACAGCTGCCAAGTATCGTGAAGCACTTGATCGACTCACGGCGTAAAAAGGGTTTGTTATGAATGCACCTGCTAGCTCTGCTACACCCGTTGTTGGTGTCATCATGGGGTCCTCGAGTGATTGGGAGGTGATGCAGCATGCGGTCACCATGCTCAATGACTTTGGTGTCGCGTGCGAGACGCGCGTGGTGTCTGCGCACCGCATGCCTTTGGACATGGCGGAGTACGGTGCCGCGGCCGCTGGCCGTGGTTTGCGCGCAGTGATAGCTGGAGCTGGTGGCGCTGCACATTTGCCAGGCATGATGGCCGCCTTGACCGAGGTGCCTGTCTTTGGTGTTCCCGTCCCCTCGCGCTACTTGCGCGGTGAAGATTCCTTGCTGTCGATTGTTCAAATGCCTAAGGGCGTCCCCGTCGCGACCTTTGCGATTGGTGAAGCGGGTGCTGCCAACGCGGCGCTGCATGTGATTGCCAACCTAGCCACGACGGACGTCTCCTTGCGGGAAAAACTTAAGGCGTTTCGTGCGCGACAGACTGAGGCCGCGCGTGCGATGAAGGTACCTTTGTGATTGCACCGGGTGAGTGGTTAGGGTTGATGGGTGGCGGTCAACTGGGTCGTATGTTTTGTCATGCGGCTCAGGCGTTGGGTTATCGCGTGGCCGTATTGGATCCCGCAAGTGAAGGTCCCGCTGCCTCAGTCGCTGATATGCACATCCAGGCTGAGTATGACGACCAAGCGGCACTACTGAAGCTCGCTCAACGTTGCCGTGCCGTCACGACAGAGTTTGAAAACGTGCCGGCGCGAAGCTTGCAGGCGCTCGCCGCTCACTGTCGTGTCACACCAGGCGCGCACGCAGTGGAGATCGTCCAAGATCGCATTGCGGAGAAAGCCTTTATTGTCTCGCAGGGGGTCGCTGTCGCACCCTATGCTGCGATTCGCACTGAGACGGACTTGCGATCGGCACCCTCAACACTTTTTCCGGGGATCCTCAAGGTTGCGCGTTTGGGGTATGACGGCAAAGGCCAGGCTAGAGTGCGGAGTTGCGACGAGGCGCTTAAAGCCTTTGCAGAGTTTGGAGGTGTCCCCTGCGTGCTCGAGGCGATGCTTGATCTGAAAGAAGAATTGTCAGTCGTGCTTGCGCGTGGGCTCGATGGTGCCTGTGAAGTGTTTCCCGTTGCACGCAATGTGCACGAGCAAGGGATTTTGGCCGTCTCGACACTCGACACCCAGCCGGCCGCCATGACTGAGCGTGCGACCCAGGCGGCGCTAGCGATTGCGTGCGGCTTGAAATACGAAGGCGTGATGTGTGTGGAATTTTTTGTGTTGGGCGACGGCCAGTTGTTGGTCAACGAGATTGCACCGCGTCCACATAACAGTGGTCATTTCAGTATGAATGCCTGTGTGACGAGTCAGTTCGAGCAGCAGGCTCGGATCATGGCTGGATTGCCCTTGGGGAGCACTCGTCTGCTGGCACCGGTTGTGATGTTGAATATTTTGGGTGATGTTTGGTATCCCGCCCACGATGAGGTGCAGGCCGAACCGAATTGGGCGGGTGTGCTGGCAATCAAAGGAACTTCTCTGCATTTGTACGGGAAGCGGGAGGCGCGGCGCGCTCGTAAAATGGGTCACGTCAATTGCACGGGTCGCAGTCTTGCCGAGGCGGTCGCTGCA
>CAIUZV010000396.1 GCA_903903735.1 uncultured beta proteobacterium
GACATAATCACGTCCTTTTCTGGAAAACCAGAGGGGTAGGTTAAGGAGGTGCGTTGCACCCCGTACCTTCACCTGTCAAAGACGCTGATAGACGCTGGAATGGGCGCGACGCTTTAGCGTAATTTTTTTTATGCCGGCCCAGCACATCGGCTTAGGCCCAGCGTAGTCGCTCCGCAAGTTGTCGGTTAACTCAGCGACTGTCGTTATTTTATGCGAAATTAATCAATTGTTGTAATTACGTCTGCTTATACCCTTACTCCCCCACGTAACAAACACGTAGACCTGCTCCCTATAGGGTAAATAGGGGATAATGCCTGCATGATTTGGAACTTCACAAAAATGCACGGTTTGGGCAATGATTTCGTCATGCTCGACGGGGTGCGTCAGTCCATTGACATGACCCCCGAACGCGCACGGGCGCTCGCGCATCGGCAATTCGGGATTGGCTGCGACCAAATCCTGCTGGTCGATACCCCACTGCACCCCGAGGCAGATTTTCGCTACCGAATTTTTAATGCAGATGGTGGCGAAGTGGAACACTGCGGCAATGGCGCACGCTGTTTCGTTAAATTCGTTCATGAACAAAAGCTCTCGTCACGCAACCCCTTGCGCGCCGAAATCGCGACTGGGCTCATCACCCTTGAGGCACTGCCCAATGGGGATGTCGTGGTGGATATGGGCCAAACCCGCTTTTCGCCTGCCGACCTGCCGTTTGATGTAACCGGGCTCGCCACGCGCACTGAGGGCACAGACACACTTTATGGCTTGCCCTTACACGTAAACGGTGCCGAGCAGCTCGTCTGGCTTTCGGCCGTTGCGATTTCAAATCCGCACGCTGTGCAAGTTGTTGCAGATGTTGATCAAGCCCCCGTAGCGCAAATCGGTCCGCTAATTGAATCCCATCCGCGGTTTACGCGCCGTGTGAATGCAGGCTTTTTACAAGTCGTCGATCGGCACACTGCCCACCTGCGGGTGTACGAACGTGGCGCAGGTGAAACGCTCGCTTGCGGCACAGGCGCCTGTGCCGCAGTGGCGGCCGGCATTCGGCGCGGGCGTCTCGATTCGCCGGTGCGCTTGCGCGCGCGAGGCGGCTGGCTCACGATTGAATGGAATGGTCAGGCGCTACGCATGACCGGTCCGACCACAACTGTTTTTTCCAGCAGTGTTGATATTGACCGTTTGGTAGCCTCGATCCCTGCGGGCATTTAGTTCACTCTTTTTAACGAGTAGGTAGCCATGACTGATTCGCTAACCGCACAGAACGTTGCGCGTTTTCTGCAAGAGCATCCAGAATTCTTTGTGCAACACGCAGAGCTGTTCTCAACGATCGAAGTGCCGCATCCCCATCAGGCGCGTGCGATTTCGCTCGGTGAGCGTCAAATCCTAACGCTACGCGAGCGCCTGAAAGATTTTGAGTTTCGTCTCGCCGAACTCGTGCGCAATGCCGCATTAAATGAGTTGACCACGGATAAGCTCAATCGCTGGTGTGTGCGCATGCTAGCCGAGCCCGTCACTGCGCGCGTGCCAGAGCAAGTCGCGCAGGGCTTGGCTGAACAGTTCAATTTGCAAGAGGTCGGTATGCGTCTGTGGGACTTAGATCTCCCGGAAGAAGGCATCGGCGAAGCGGTGTCTGATGAGGTTCGTGACTATGCCAATGCGCTGACCACACCGTACTGCGGGAACGACACCAAACTCACCGCTGCTAGCTGGCTCAAGCGTCCACCTGCATCGTTTGCCGTTCTGTCACTGCGTCCCGCCCCAAACGCGCC
>CAIUZV010000397.1 GCA_903903735.1 uncultured beta proteobacterium
ATTGACTAAAGGATTCCATGCCTCAATTGCTTCGAAGCACTGTTCCAACCTTTGCAGAGCCGATAGGTGTTGACTGTTCATGTTTGACTCAAAACACTTGTTTGATAAAAAATTTGTCCGTACAATTAATATAACAGTATTCAGCTCTAGGTTAGTTGGGCGCGAAATCTTGAACTCTGTATGAAACGACCACTGGGGTACAAGCTATTACTGATCTGAACGACCGCTCCGGATTTGTCGTAGTAGGTGCGTCGAATCTTTAATGCCGCCTGTCCTTCGGTTGCCTTAAGGACTGTGGCTTGCGATTTAGTTAAGTTAGTGGCGGTTATATCTTGGGCAATTTCAACAATTTTCACCCGATGCCGAGCTTCAACCATTAAGTAGATGGGTTTAAAAAACACCTTTGCGCCTTTTAGTACATCAGCATATTCAGGAACGAGGTACAGCTGCAAGTAACTAAGTGGTTTGACATGCTCCGGCATTTTTCTAATGATGGTTGCGGTCACCCATTGCTGCCCAACCGGACAATTCAAGTCTTTCGCGAGTAATTCATTCGTTTTGATTTTTTTAGTTTCTATGATGTGCATTTCCGTAGCATCAACGAATTGGAGCAAATCGACGATGGTGTTTATCCCATTCAAGAACATTAAGTCTGTAGGCTTTCGCTTAACCACTGTTCCGATACGCGCGCGCGACGTGATCAATCCGTCTTCTTTGATCTCCCGAAGTGCCTGGCGAACCGTATGACGACTTACCTTATACATTTTTGATAGCGCGTCTTCCGTCGGCATGATGTCTCCGACTTTGTAAAGATCTTTTTCGATATCAGTTGTGAGCTGTACCGCCAAGCGTTTATAAATGGGTTGGCGTGGCTTTCTAGCAGCGCTTGCTTTGGAAGTCTTTATTTTCATGTTGAGTGCCGTTGACCTTTTGGCTTTTGAACCCAGCTTGTCGTTATTTAACTGGAGATAGTGATGAAAATTATACGCAGATCAGTCCTACAGCTTTTTGTTTGCGCAGCCCTCTCTTTACAGGGCCTCGCCGCGACACCTTTGCACGCCGCGGAAATGGTTGTAACGAGTGAAATTCCACTGATCGTGAATCCCAGCCCGTATATCGTTGAGTTTGTCGAGACGGTCACCAAGCGTACCAATGGGGCGATAAAAGGCAAATATTTTCATGCGGCTTCACTGTATAACGATCGGGATGCCATTGCAGCCTTAGGCACAGGCGCAGTGCAAATCGTGTTCCCCGTTATGTCTAGGCTAGAGCAAATGGATGCCCGCATCGGCGTTGCGAGTTTGCCGTTTTCCTTGAGCTCAGCAAAAATGCTGAACAAGTGCTTCGCAGATGGGTACACCCAGATGCTTTCCTCTTTCATCGAGCCCAAGGGTGCCAAGATCTTGGGCATCTTACGTACTGCCGATTTGATGTTTTTGATGAGAAGCCGCGATATTCAAAAACTAGAGGATCTGAAGGGCCAAAAGATCCGTGTCATCTCTGGCGGCATTGTATTGGACACGATCAAGTCTGTCGGCGCCAGCCCCGTCGCTTTACCCGCTCCTGAGTTATCGCCGGCTATTTCTCAAGGGGTCATCGATGGGATGATTACTTCTCCTGCCGGCTGGGCGGATGTCGTGGGTATCACCGCTAAATTTGCAACGCTTGTCCCAGGCATGTCGCTTGCTACATCAGCTGTCGTCGTAGACAAAAAATGGTTTGACGGCCTACCTGCCGCACAAAGACAAACAATTCAAGACACTATTGATGAGATCATCAAACGTCAGTGGACTGAAACTGTCGCAAAGGATGAAACCTTAATCAAACGCATGACAGATCTGGGAGGATCGTATCGCATTATGGCCCCTGCAGAAGTAGATCGCCTAAAAGAACGCTTTTCAGCGGCCGGCGCGAACTTCAGGAAACAACATGCGGCAACCATTGATAAAGCTGAGGCTTTAGAGAAAACCTGCAAGGTGAACTGACGCGTCAGTCCGTCCTTGCGCGGTGAGTAGTCCCAAGACTCTCTTTAATAGGCAGGTGCGATGAAGAAAACCGAACAACCCTTTGGGCGAGCAGGTCCTGTCTTAGACTTTCTTCTTACGATTGCAACGATATTGTCTTTGATTGCGACCGCGATCATGATTATTGAGGGGCTTAGTCGCTACATTTTGAATACCAGCTATTTTTGGGCCGAAGAAATGGTCCGTTTTATGATGGTCTGGTCATTTAGCCTGACGATTGGCATTGCCGGGTTTAAGAAGTTACATATACGCACTGAACTGCTGGTGCAGAAATTTCCACCAGCAGTTCAACGTCTGTGTTGGATTCTGTCGTGTGCCACGGGCATTACTTTTGCTCTTATCTTGATTTACTCAGCAATTCCCCAGATCATTCGATACTTCCAAATGGGTATTGTTTCGGAATCAAATATTGAGCTTCCGATGTGGTTGCTCTACCTATCCATGCCGATTGCGGGTTTGGGTTTACTTTGGTATTACCTAAGCGCCCTGCGGTATGCGTGGAGCGTAGGCGACCCATTTATGCCCGAACCGGAGGACTTCTCAACCTCACCTGATTCTGATCGCGTTCGCTCTTCGACGAATCCACTCCTATGACACTCATTCTCGCTGCAATCGGCTTATTAGGCCTCATGGCGCTCGGCGCCCACGTTGCAACCACGATGGGGTTGATTTCCAGCGCAATCGCGCTGTCAATCGACAACGTCCCCATTGCTGTCATCGCTCAAACCGCATTTAAGTCGATTAATAGCTATCCTTTAATGGCTGTGCCCATGTTTATATTGATGGGTAACATCATGATGAGAGGCAATATCGTCTTTGTCTTGGTAGATTTAATTGGAAGTCTTGTCCGTTTTGTTAGAGGAGGCTTAGCCCTAACCGTCATGTTGGCCTGCGTGTTTTTCGCAGCGATCTCGGGGTCGAGCGTCGCATCGGCTTCAGCCATTGGCGCCTCGACCGTTGAGGAACTAAAGAAAGAACGCTATCCCGCCAATTTTTCTGCCGCGCTCGTCGCGGTTGGTGGCACGCTCGGCTTAATGATCCCTCCCTCTTTAGGATTCATCTTAATTGGCTCGATCGTTGGCATTCCCGTAGACAAACTATTTATCGCCGGAATTGTCCCAGGCTTATTTGAGGCGGCGTTACTTTTAATCACCACTTATATTATTTGCCGGAAAAAGGGCTACGGTTCGCAACACGCTTCGATCGACGTGAAGGGATTTTTCAAGAAACTGCCACGCTCTTCTGGTGCGTTGTCAATGCCCGTGCTGATTATGGGCAGCATTTACCTCGGGCTATTTACACCAACTGAGGTATCCGCCGTCGCGGCTGGATTCTCTATTATCTTGTGTGTCTTCATCTATCGCAGCTTAGGCTGGCGAGACATCTGGGGGATCTCTAAAGAGTCCGTCATGCAGTCAAGTATGATTTTTGCAGTGGTACTGGGCGGCAGCCTAATTGGTTTTGTGCTCGCGCGGATGGGCGCCTCTAACGCCCTCGTGCAGCTCATGGTCGAGTTGGATATGAAGCCATGGCAATTTTTATTGCTGGCAAATATCGTTCTCTTGATCTTGGGTATGTTTTTGGATGGCGTGGCAATGATTGTGCTGACTGCACCCTTGCTATTCCCGATTGCTACACAACTAGGCATCAACCCCATTCATTTTGCCGTCATCATGGTGGCAAACGTCGAGATCGCGACTCTGACCCCACCGATTGGACTCAATTTATTTGTCATGAGTTCAATTGCAAAGATTCCAGTTGAATCTGTCGTAAAAGGAGTCATTCCTTTTTTTGCGACAAGATTGATTGCCCTTGGGGTTTTAACCTATGTGCCTTGGCTTTCATTGGTCTTATTGTGAGTGCTGTATCGATTAATTTTTGTAACCTTTGCATGAGGAACCATAATGACGGATGTGAGCCGCGCGGACAATTACCGAGGGGTGTTTGATACACGATTGGGCTTTGGTGAAAAACCTGCCGTCATTGTGATCGACTTTGTGAAGGCGTACACCACCGAGGGAGCACCCTTTTTTGCACAAGGTGTTGTCGAGGCGGTAGGTCACTCAATTCCCTTATTGGCCGCCGCGCGCCGGGCGGGCGCACCTATCATCTATACGCAAGTGGTGTATCACCCCTCTGGCTTGGATGGTGGACTATTTTTTAAGAAAGTGCCTTCGCTCAAGCTGTTTATCCAAGGCGCACCTCTGGGCGCCATCGACGATCGCATCACGCCACAGCCATCAGACTTTATTATCACTAAACAGTATCCAAGCAGTTTTTTTGGAACATCGCTTGGTTCGACACTCAAGACCTTAGGCATTGATACGACGGTGCTGATAGGCTGCTCAACGAGCGGCTGTGTGCGGGCAACAGCCGTAGATGCTATACAGCACGGCTATCGCGTGATTGTTCCCAAAGAATGTTGCGGA